>NZ_AJWE01000098.1:0-196189 GCF_000281145.1 Rhizobium sp. CF142
CGGCGGCAGCCGATTCCTTCTTTTCGACGCGGGCAGCGGCAGCAGCCATCTGCGCGACATTGGTCGCCGTTTCAGCGGCGGCAACAGCAGCAGCCGTGTCGTCGGCCTTGGTCTCGGCTGCGGCCGGCGCTTCGGAGGCCCCGCCATCGTCCAGGATCGAGAGATCGAACGGAACCGGGATCATCGGCAGTTCTTCGTTGGTCTCGCCCGGCTTGCTGTCCTCTGCCGGCTTCACGGTCAGATCGCAATCCCATTCGGCGAATTCGAAGACCGTGCGGATGGCATCTTCGCCCTTGTCCGTCTTGATCGTGATGTTCCAGAAGAAATAAGCGCCTTCCGGATCGAGCTCCTCAAGGCCCGGCAGAGCATCGGCGTTGCAATAGATGCTCATCTCGCCGAGGCGGGAGAGATCACGCAGCAGAAGGGTGGCGTCGTTACCCTTTGAATAGAGTTCGAAGCGCGGCTTGAAGGTGATTTCATAGGCCGGCAGATCGATCGGCTTCTCTTCGCCACCGAAATCGTCGAAGGAGAACGGGACCGGCTGGAAGCCGCTATCGTCGGTCGACTTGGGAGCCGGGGCCGCGGCAACCGGAGCAGGAGCGGCCTTCGGGGCCGACTTCGGTGCGGGCGCCTCGGAAACTGCCGAGGGAGACGGCAGCTCACCGTGGGCAAGCGCTTCCAGTTCCTTGACGAGGCCGCGGCTTCTGCTTTCATCGACGCTGCCGCCATCGCGGGCAGCATTGGTCAGGTCGGCGAGCACGTCGGCCGACTTCAGCATGACCTTCAGGACGTCCTGGTTAGGCTCAAGCTTGTTGGAACGAACGCAATCAAGTGTGGTCTCAAAGACGTGGGCGAAGGCGACGAGGTCATCCAGGCCAAAGGCGCCGGCACCGCCCTTGATCGAATGCACCGCGCGAAAGACCGCATTGACGGTTTCCGGGTCGCGATCGCCATCATTCATTTTCAGGAGACCGGATTCCAGTTCGGCGAGCTGTTCCTCGCACTCCTGGAAAAAGATCTCTTTGATTTCGTTCATATCCATAGGAGCAAATCCTGGGCTTTAAGCGGTTACACGCTCGATGGCATCGATCAGCTTGGCGGGGTCGAAGGGCTTGACGATCCAGCCGGTGGCACCAGCCTGGCGGGCACGGTTCTTCTTTTCCGCATCGCTTTCGGTGGTCAGCACCAGGATCGGGATCGCACGGTACTTCTCGTTGCGACGGACACCTTCGATGAAGCCGAAGCCATCGAGGCGCGGCATGTTGATGTCGGTGACGATGACGTCTGGATTGGACTCTTCGAGAACTTCGAGGCCTTCAACGCCGTCTTCAGCCTGGATCGTCTCGAAACCTGCATTGTTCAGCGTTACGAGAAGCATGTTTCGGATGGTGCGGGAATCGTCCACCGTCAGTACTTTCTTCTTCATTGCCGGATCTCCTTGGCAAGCAGATGGTCGATATTGACGCCAACCAGCTGCATGGTTTTTTGAAATGCGTCGGACACCTTCGAGAAGGTGATCGACTGCTTGTCCTGGTCCCAGGTCTTCTCGGCGGCCATCAGAACCTGGGCGCAAAGAGCGCCGATGCGTTCGACTGCCGAAGCATCGATCGCCAGAGGGTTTCCTCGCATGGAGAGAAGCTTGTCGCGCAATGCGGAAGCCTCATTGAGATCAAGAACCGCTGGCAACTCCAGCGTCTTGGCACTCTTCTTTGCTGCCATCAGCTTTTCCTTGTCCCCTTGTCCCCAACCCGCGAAGGCGAGCTGGCGTCATAATCCGATAGGTTAGTAAACATTCCGCCCACCTCCGGCGCTTGCGAGAGGCCGAAGCATGCTGAAATCGTCATTTTCGTAATCGTCTTCGACCACTTCCGGGCGAGCTGCGATCGCAACCGGCCGGGAGGCGGAAACACGCACCTGATGAGGCCGGGTTGCATAGGCATTTTCCCGCGCGATGCGGAATTCGCGGATCGTCTGGCCCAATTCCAGAATGACCGTGTGAAGATGATCGGCGCCTTCGGCCGAACGTTCCGCAAAGTCGGCATTGTCGGCGACTTCGCCGCCGAGGCCCTTAACGTCTGCAGTCACGGCCTCGAGACCGGTGGCGTGTTCGCCCGTCTCGCCCGCAATGCCGGCGATTGCGGCGTTGATGTCGGTCACCTGGCGGACGATGCTGGCAATCGAATCCTGTGTGCGGCCGACCATCTGCACGCCGGCATCCACCTGCGTCTTGGTTGTAGTCACCAGCGTCTTGATTTCACGGGCAGCTTCTGCGGAGCGCTGGGCGAGCGCCCGCACTTCCTGCGCTACGACGGCAAAGCCGCGGCCGGATTCGCCGGCGCGGGCAGCTTCGATGCCGGCGTTCAAAGCGAGCAGGTTCGTCTGGAAGGCAATCTCGTCGATCGCACCGATAATTTGGCCGATCTTCTCCGCAGACTGTTCGATATCAGCCATGGCGTTGATCGCGCGGCCGACGACCTCGCCACTTTCCTCCACGGCCGCACGCGTCGCGGCAGCAGCCCGTTCGGCGGCGCGGCTGCCGGCTGCACCCTCGCGGACCCGCTCGGCGATACCGGCAAGGGCAGCGGCGGAAAGCTGCAGGCGCCCGGCCTGACCGGAAGCATTGCCGGCGAAGCTGCGGGATGCGCCGGCAAGCGATTGCGTTGCGGCTTCCGCCTTCGCATTGCGTTCTGCAATCGCGGCAAATTCCGTTTGGAGGTTGTCGAGTGCAGCGTTCAGCGCGGCAGCAATGTCGGTGTGAGCGCCGTCGACCGGTGCACGCTGCGTCAAGTCCCGGGCCGACAGGCCTTCGATGACATCGCTGAAGATGCGGGCGACTTCCGCTTCACCTTCGGCACGCTGATCGGCGAGCGCGCGCTGCTGCGTGGAGCGCAGCGCATTGAAGCGCAGCGAGACGGCGATTTCGACGTCGACCATGACAATGCGGATGATTGAGGTCATCAGGTCGGTGATCTCGCGGGCACGCCGCTTGGCCGACGGCAGTACCGGGCGGCCGGCCAGTTCATCGGCCAGACCGGAAATCACGTGTTCCAGCATGACACCGTGGCCGGCCACATGCCAGCGAGGGTCGAGGCCGATCTTGCTTTCGGTATCGGAGAGAACCTTGACGCGTTCTGCATAGAGGCTGTCGAAACGCGCGTCCGTGAGTACGTCCCAGTGCGAGGACTGCAGGTCGTGGAGACGCTCGATCTGGCGCTCGCTCTCGAAATTGCGCGAGGCATCCGGGAAGGATTGGAAACGATGGAAGAGATCGCGCAGGCCGGCTTTCAGATGGGCTTCAAGGGCGGGCCGATTACGGCGGACCATCTCGCACTGGTCGGTGTCGAGGCCGGCAAAGCGCAGGCGGTCGCGCAGGCTGCCTGCCTGTGCTCCACGAGCCTGATCTGATGGCATATCCTGCCTCAACGCCTATCCCCAACCACTTTCCGGGCGAACCCGGCCAAAAACCTTCGCAACTTCCGATGAATGCGATACGCAGAGGTGCTCTTCGCCACCGGTCGCAACCGGGGGACTGAAGCCTCCTGATCAGCAATTCTGTTTCGGAGTTGCCTGAAGAAGATGGATACCGGATCGACCCGGTACGGCGGTACGGCGTCATGCCTGGTGGGAACGAGTGCATCTTCCCATTCCGACGTGTAACCCAATGTTTATGGTTAATTCCTTGCTTGAAGGTTAATAAGCCATTCCCGCCGGTAGCTTTTGAGACAATTGGGAGAGTTCACCTAGTAAATACTGGCGCAGAGTTGCATCGCTGCTACAAGGCACACGCAAGCTTTATGTTATAGACCCGTTTTATAGAGCCTGACATGACGTCAATAAGGAAAGAGAAATGATAGTTCTCGGAATGGGTTCCTGCCTGATCGCCCTCTCGATCGCCGCAGCCGTTGCCCTGCTCGATCTGATCGCGACACACCGCGACAACCGCACGCTTCGCGTCTTCTAAGTGGCCGCTGCGCCTTAAATCTCCCTTTACCTTTCCCGTTGGCAGCCCGGCACCGTTGGTGTATCGACACGCGCTCCTATGTCAGCGGAAGTAAGGGATTATGTCAGCTCGGACCGGCTTTCTCATCATTCTGGCGTTTACGATCTTCCGCATCGTGACTCTGCATTTCGACACGACGGACCTGTTCGTCGATGAGGCGCAGTACTGGTTCTGGTCGCAAAATCTCGATTTCGGCTATTATTCCAAGCCGCCGATGATCGCCTGGGTGCTCAGGATCTTCACTGAGCTTGCCCGCTCCAGCGACATTTACTGGCTGCGGCTTCCCGGCCCCCTCTTCCACATGGCGACTGCGCTGGTGCTGATGAAAGTGGCGAAGCGCTTCATCGGGCCTGAGATCGAAGGCTGGGTCGGCGCGACCTATATCACGCTGCCGGCGGTTGCGCTTTCTTCGGTCTTCTTCTCCACCGACGTCATCCTGCTCTTCTTCATAGCCATTGCGCTCGTTGCCTATTTCGAGCTGACGCAGCGTCGCTCCGTCGGGCTCGCACTTCTCATGGGTGTCGGTGTCGGGCTGGCGTTTCTTACGAAATATGCCGTGCTCTTCCTTGTGCCTGGCGGAGCGATTGCGATGCTGCTCATTCCGGCGGCGCGTATTTCGGTGCGCGATTTCGTCATCGCCGTCGTCACCTCGGCGGTCATCGCGTTCCCGAACCTCTGGTGGAACCTACAGAACAACAATACAACGGTGCGCCACACGCAGGATATCGCCCACTGGAATGATCTCGGCAGCAATATTCGCGGCGGGCTGGAATTCTTCTCCGCGCAGTTCGGCGTCGTCGGCCCGATCGTCTTTTTCGCCATGCTCTGGGCTGTCTGGAACATGATCCGCGGCCGCAGTGAGCCGCGTGAGAAGATGCTCGTCTGGCTGTCGATCCCGGTCGTGCTGCTCATTACCCTGCAGGCAACTGTCGCCAAGGCCTATGCCAATTGGGCCGTCACGGCCTATGTGGCTGGTATCGTGCTGGCGGTCTGGCTGCTTCACCGCCTGTGGCCGAAAGGTCTCAGAACCTCGCTCACCATCAATGGCGTCGCCTGCCTTCTCTTCCCCTTCGCAACGATCTTCGCACATCAACTGGTGCTGCCAAACGGCAAGGAAGTCATGCAGCGTTACCTCGGCCGGGCCGAAGTAAGCCGCGAAGCCGCCGATCTTGCCGCGCAGGCCGGCGCAGGCATCATCGTCACCGACAACAGGGACATGGTCGCCGATCTCTTCCACACGCTGAGAGCCGCACCCTACAAGATCTATGCCCGTCCGCCAGCCGACCTGCCGGACAGCTATTACGAACAGGAATTCGCGCTCCCGGCCGATACCAGCGGGCAGGTTCTGTTCCTGACCTCCAAGCCGCTGAGTTGCGCGAACGAAACGCCGGAAATGCTGAAAAGCTGGCAGCCGGAAAAAGGCAACTACAGAGGCGATACGATCTACGTCTATAAGGTCGGTGCGGCCTGCCTGATGCAGCCCTAGGGCAGCTCAGTTTACGGGGCCGGGCAGGCAGAGACCGGTTCCGCAGCCTTCTATTTCGATAAATTTTACGCCGCCCTCCTCGAAGGCAAGGCGCAACTGCGCCTCCGTCGCACGATGGATTTCGTGATGACGGCCTTCATAGTCGCGTATCGTGCTACGGGAGACGGCAGCCTTCTCGGCGAGATCCGCCTGCGTCCAATCAAGCAGACCACGAGCCGCGCGGCACAAAGCGGGCGTCAGAATTGTTTCTTTTGCACCTTGACCCATAATTTCAAACCACCCATATTGGTCAATATAGATCATATATGTCATGTTTTGAACAGGATTTCCAGATCGGGAGAGAGCGATGCCCCACGATACGCCTTTGATTTCGACGATCGTCGGCGGCCTTGTGCTGGCATTTATCCTGGGCGCGATCGCCAATCGCCTGCGGCTGCCTCCTCTCGTGGGATATCTTGTCGCAGGCGTTCTCGTCGGTCCGCACACGCCGGGTTTCGTCGCAGATCAGAGCCTTGCGCCCGAGCTGGCCGAAATCGGCGTGATCCTGCTGATGTTCGGCGTCGGCCTGCATTTCTCCCTCAAGGACTTGCTTTCCGTGCGCGGCATCGCGGTGCCGGGAGCGGTCGTGCAGATCGGCTTTGCCACGCTGCTCGGCTGGGGTCTTGGCGCTTTCATGGGATGGCCGACGGGCGGCAGCCTCGTGTTCGGCCTGGCGCTTTCCGTCGCCTCCACGGTCGTGCTGCTGAAAGCCCTGCAGGAGCGGCGTCTCGTCGAGACCGAACGCGGGCGTATCGCCGTCGGCTGGCTGATCGTCGAAGACCTTGCCATGGTGCTGGCGCTGGTGCTCATCCCGGCAGCCGCAAGCATCACCGGCGATGGTCATGGGCCAGTCGAGCCTCTCTCGGCGGGGCTCAACAGGCTTTTCGGCCTCGATCTCGGCGTCGGTGGCATAATCGCCATGACGCTGGTCAAGGTGGCGCTGTTCGTCGCCCTGATGCTGGTCTTCGGCCGTAAGCTCATCCCCTGGACCATGCACCGCATCGCTCATACCGGTTCGCGCGAACTTTTCCGCCTCGGTGTGCTGGCGATCGCGCTCGGCGTTGCCTTCGGCGCCTCCAAGCTTTTCGGCGTGTCGCTGGCACTCGGCGCCTTCTTTGCCGGCATGGTTCTCTCCGAAAGCGAACTCAGCCACCGCGCCGCCCAGGAAAGCCTGCCGCTTCGCGACGCTTTCGCGGTGCTCTTCTTCGTTTCCGTCGGCATGCTCTTCGATCCGAATATCCTGATCGAACGGCCTCTGCCGGTTCTGGCGACCATCTTCATCATCATCATTGGCAAATCGGTCGCCGCCTTCCTGATCGTCCTTCTTTTCAAGAAGCCGGTCAGCACCGCGCTGACGATTTCGGCGAGTCTCGGGCAGATCGGTGAATTCTCCTTCATCCTCGCCGCGCTCGGCGTCGAACTTGGTCTATTGCCGGCGGAAGGGCGTGACCTGATCCTTGCCGGCGCCATCATCTCGATCATTCTCAACCCGCTGCTCTTCTTCGTGTGCGACCGTATGCGGCCATTGCTGGAACGATCCAGGCACGAAGAGCCGGCGCCGGAAGCAGTTGCTCCGGCAGCCGATACCGGGCTCGCGCATACAGAGGAACAGGTCGACATAGACCACCTTCATCCGACGGCTCTCAGCGGCCATGCGATTCTCGTCGGTTATGGCCGCGTCGGCAGCATTGTCGGCCAGAATCTCAAGTCATCGGGCACGCCTTTCCTCGTCATCGAGGATTCCGACAAGCGCATTACCGAACTACGGAGCCAGGGTACCGAAGTGCTCTCAGGCAATGCTGTCGTCCGCGAAACGCTCGATCTCGCCAATCTCGCCGGCGCGCGCAGCCTCGTCATCGCCATTCCGAACGCCTTCGAAGCCTGCCGCATCGCCGAGCAGGGCCGTGCGGTCAATCCTTCGATCCTGATCGTCGCGCGTGCCCATTCCGATGCCGAAGTAGAGGAACTGCGGCAATACGGCGCCGATACTGTGATCATGGGAGAGCGGGAAATTGCGCTTGGCATGGTTGACCGGCTCGCCCAAGTGCATCATGACAGTGCACCCTATGAAGACGGACCTTCGGCTGGTACAATCCTGCCACCGGTGGAGCCTCCGCTGGAAAAAGAATGAGAGATTGGCGCGCCTTTGAGCCGATTTGGGAGTGAAATCGCCGAGACGGGAGAGACGGAGCTGGGTCAGCGCCGTCTGGCAAGTAGTATTGCCGCTTCCGTCGTCGTTGCGATTTTCGCCTATCTCGGCCTGCTCTTCGGCGGCAATATCGTCATCGGCCCTTCATCGGCGCCAAACAGCCTGTCTTCCTCCAGCCGGGATTCGCAGCAGACGCAGGTGACTGCACGCGATGCCATTCGCGGCCTGCTGATCAGCGACCGCAAGGTGGCGCCGAAGCAGCAGGTCCACGATGCCGGCCCAGCATCGCTGAATGCTACACCCACACTGCAATTCGCCGACTGGCGCCAAGCCGCTCCGGCTCCTGAATTCGAGGCCCCGCTGCGCCCTGTAGCTTGCCGGGCTCACCAGCCCCGCGCGCCGCCGCAGGTTGCCTGAATCACGTCGCCTTCGGGTGCTTCTGATCCAATAGACATGTAGACATGCCGCAGCGCGGTTGCGCCGGCCCAAGCATTATCCAAGGATTTAAAATATGCGCAATTCACCATGGCTGGTGTTCACCTATACGGTGATCATCGTGCTCGGCCTGTTGATCGCCCTGCCGAACGCGCTGCCGCAGAGCGTGCTGCAGCGCATCCCCTCCTGGCTGCCGCACAGCCAGGTTTCGCTCGGTCTCGACCTTCGCGGCGGTTCGCACCTGGTGCTTGAAGTCGATGAAGCCGACCTCACCAAGGAGCGCCTGAATTCGCTCCTGCAGGACGCGCGCCGCGTGCTGCGCGAAAAGAACATTCAGCCAAAGTCGGTCGTCCGCAACAACAACAACATCGTTGTTTCGCTCGCCGACCCGTCGCAGAGCGATGCTGCCGTCACCCAGCTTCGCACCCTTGGCAATGTGATCTCCAGCGGCATCAGTGCCGGCCAGTCCGACCTTGCGGTCACGGCCGACGGCGGCAATATCACCATCGGCTTCTCGCCGGCCGGTATTGCAACCAATGTCGACAACGCCGTCGCGCAGAGCCTTGAAGTCATCCGCCAGCGCGTCGACCAGGTCGGCGTTGCCGAGCCGACGATCCAACGCATCGGCGCCAACCGCATTCTCGTTCAGCTTCCGGGCGCGCAGGATCCGTCCCGCCTTCGCGAACTTCTGGGCTCGACCGCCAAGATGTCCTTCCACATGCTGTCGCCCAACAATGCGCCCGGACCCGGCGTTACGATGATGCAGGACGACGAAGGCCGCTCCTATGCGGTTCTCGACCGCGTCGAAATATCGGGCGACCGCCTGTCGGATGCCCGCGTCAGCTTCGACCAGAGCCAGCAGCCGGTCGTCACCTTCCGCTTCGACAGCGCCGGTGCGACCCGCTTTGCCGATATTACACGTCAGAATGTCGGCAATCCCTTCGCGATCGTCCTCGACGACAAGGTGCTGAGCGCACCCGTCATCCGCGAGCCGATCACCGGCGGTTCGGGCCAGATCTCCGGCAACTTCTCGACTGATAGCGCAAATACGCTCGCCGCCATGCTGCGCGCCGGCGCCCTGCCCGCCAAGCTGACCGTCATCGAAGAACGCACCGTCGGCGCCGATCTCGGCGCGGATGCGATCCGCATGGGTCTCTATGCCGGCGTCGTCGGCTTCGCGCTCGTCGCCGCCTTCATCTTCGTGCTGTACGGCACCTGGGGCATTCTGGCGAATGTCGCGCTTCTCATCCACACAATCCTGACCTTCTCGGCACTGACGCTGGTCGGCGCGACACTGACATTGCCCGGCATCGCCGGCGTCGTGCTTGGTATTGGCCTTGCAGTCGACGCGAACGTGCTGATCAACGAGCGCATCCGTGAAGAAACGCGTAAGGGCAAGAGTGCCTTTGCGGCTATCGACACCGGCTTCCGCCGCGCTTACTCGACCATCATCGACGGCAACATGACGGCGCTCATCGCCGCCGCCATCCTGTTCTGGTTCGGCTCCGGCCCGGTTCGCGGCTTTGCCGTGACCATGGCGCTCGGCCTGATCATCTCGATGTTCACCTCGGTCGCCTTCGTCCGCGTCACGATGATCGAGATCACCCGCCGCCGGAAGATGAAGGTCCTGAACATCAAGCCGCTGATCCCCTTCAGCCCCTACGACAAGCATATCCAGTTCATGAAGGCCCGCTTCCTCGGCGTGACCGTCTCCGCATTGCTGTCGATCGCTTCGATCGCCCTCTTCATCTATCCGGGCCTCAACTACGGCGTCGACTTCCGTGGCGGTATCCAGATGTCGGTGAAGACGCAGGACGCTGCCGATCTCGGCCGCTTCCGCGAAGGCCTGAACGGCCTTGGCCTTGGCGAAGTGGCCCTGCAGTCCTTCGGCGACAACAACACCATGCTGGTACGCGCACAGCGCCAGGACGGTGGTGAAGAAGCACAGACGGCCGCCGTGACCAAGCTCAAGGCTGAGATCGTCAAGATCGATCCGTCGGCGACCGTCACCGGCACCGACGTCATCGGTCCGAAGGTCAGTGGCGAGCTTGCATGGGCCGGTATCCTCTCCGTCGTGATCGCCAGCTTGGCGATGCTGTTCTACATCTGGTACCGCTTCGAATGGCCGTTCGCGGTCGGCGCCATCGTCACCCTCATACTCGATGTGACCAAGGCGATCGGCTTCTTCGCGTTGACGGGCCTGGACTTCAACCTGACGGCTATCGCGGCGATCCTGACGCTCGTCGGCTACTCGGTGAACGACAAGGTCGTCGTCTACGACCGAATGCGCGAGAACATGCGCCTCTACAAGTCGATGCCGCTGCGCGAAATCATCGACAAGTCGATCAACGAGACGCTGGCACGAAGCCTCTATACCAACGCGACGGCCTTCCTCTCGCTGCTGCCGATGGCGATCTGGGGCGGCAGTGCGGTGGAAAGCTTCGCGATCCCGATGGCCTTCGGCATTCTCGTTGCGGCCGCATCCTCGATCTTCATCGCAGCGCCGATCCTGCTCTTCCTCGGCGACTGGCGCCGCCGCCATGCCAAGGCAGTGGCAGCTTCGAACGATGCAGCCGTGGAAATCATTCCGCCGGATGCAGGCCAGCCGCGCAAAACGGCAGGCTGAACCGCCAATATTTAAAGTGAACTTGGAGAGGGCGCCGGTTGCACAGCCGGCGCCCTCTTTCTATGTTCGGTTCAAAGAGATCGGGAGCACCGCCACATGTCTTCCAACCCGACGGCGAAAAAGCCGGAAACCGGTTCCACTGGGGATCAGGAGGAGCGTATCAAACGCTTCCTCGCGACCGCCTCGCACGACCTGCAATCGCCACTCCGCCATATTGCCATGTATGCGGAAATGCTGCTCGACGATCTGGAGCCGACGCTCGACAGCGAACAGTTGCAGAGCCTCAGGATGATCATGGACAAGGCCCAGACGGCGCAGCGGCTGACCAAGGCATTGATGAGCCTTGCGGGAACGACGCCGCAGATCACCATCAGCGACGTGCGCCTCACCGACGTTGCGCAAGAGGCCTGGAAGCAGTCGCTGGAGGAATTTCCAGTGAGCGGCGCAACACTTGATGCGGACAATTTGCCTCTCATCCGCAGCGATGCCGCACTTCTGACCATTGTTCTGAGGCACCTCTTCTCCAATGCGCTGACATATCATGGCGCTGTAGCGCCGCATGTCACCCTGACGGCCACACGGGAAGGTGCGGATTGGCGCATCATCATTGCCGACAATGGCTGCGGCATCGAACCTGCCTATCGGGAGAAGATCTTCGATGCCTTCTGGAAGCTGCCGAAAGCCGGCAGCGTGCCCGGACCGGGGCTTGGCCTGACGACCACGCGGGACCTGCTCGGCGCGTTCGGCGGCGACATCAGGCTCGACCATTCCGATGAGAGCGGCAGCCGCTTTGCGATCCGCCTGCCGGCTTAGAGCGTCCTAGTCAGATGCTGTAGTCATCCTTCCAGAAATCCGGAACATCATAGGTTACGTATTCTCGAATGATGTGCTGTAGCGTCTGGACGTCGATCTCATCTTTGCCGATGCGGAAATCGACACCGTAATCGGGGAATTCCTGGAAATAATTACCTGATATATCGGTCGAGACGACACCGATCGGGCCGGTATAGCCGATGCCCCTGAGTTCAGGCACGGTCTCGCGAAAATCCGCATTCGGCAACAAGCGATTGTCGAGAAGGATGAGATCGAATCGAGCGGCCTTTATCTTGTCCAGTGCATCGCCGATCGATTGAGAATATTCGACATCGACACGCGGTTCGGAGAGATCGGCGATCTTCTTTTTGAGCGAACGGAATTCGATAAACTCGTCATCGACGAATAATACCTTTACCGCATTCCGGCGCGTTGCTTCCGCACTCATCGTTTCAGCTTTCCCCGAAATGAAACCAGCTCACGAAACCAGACCGTTTCGCAACGCAATCGCCACCATATGAACGCGGTTGACGGCATCGAGCTTCCGGACTGCGGCCGTGATATGGGAATTGACCGTGTGTTCCGAAAGGCCGAGGATAATGGCGATCTCCGCAGAGGTCTTGCCTTCGCTCGTCCATTTGACGATTTCGGTTTCGCGCTGCGTGAGCCGACCGGATATTTCCTGCGTCAGGATTTCCTCATACAGCTTGTCGAAGATGCGCATCGCATCGAGCAGAATATCCGCCACCTCGCCCTGGTCC
Organism: Rhizobium sp. CF142; assembly: GCF_000281145.1. Taxonomy (NCBI): domain Bacteria; kingdom Pseudomonadati; phylum Pseudomonadota; class Alphaproteobacteria; order Hyphomicrobiales; family Rhizobiaceae; genus Rhizobium; species Rhizobium sp. CF142. The sequence goes on from NZ_AJWE01000098.1 coordinate 12,310, forward strand.
GGCTCCTGACGCTGACCGCTGAGCACCAGGCAGTAGCGACGCCCTTCCGGCGTAAACAGTGGAATGAAAAGGAATGTGTTGCCGCTGAATTCATTGAAGACGAGGTCTGACGGGTAGCCTTCTATCGTCGCACTTTTTCCATGCACCGGCGTCGTCAAAAACTGCGCCGTCCGCGCCTTGGCAGTTCCCAGCGCCTCCTTGAGAGTCCTGACAAAGAGGCTCATGCGTCGTTCGGCGACATTGGTGATGACGACGTCGCGTTCGCCGAAAGGAGTTGCAGCCTCCGAAATGCGCGCCAAGGTAAAATTGTCGAAATTGTAATGCTGTGCGGCCGCCTTCAGCAGGCGAAAAAAATCCGTGCGATTGATAGCCCGGCTAAGTTCCGGACCGGCATGAAAGGGAACTGCGGCAGCACTGGTCATTCCCACCCTTCCTCCTCCCCAATTCTCATTCCGACGATCCCGAAATCTTGGGATATACGTCTTAAACGCGAACAGCTACAAAAATTGCGAGATGGTTGATGATCGATAACGAAATGGGGACTTTCGATATCGCAGGCGGAGACATCTCAACTACAGGTGATGCGTAGGACAGTTCACTCGAATAGTAGCTCTTACCTAGGTATCCCAATCTCTCCGTATTCAACATCCATGGATGCGGAAGACAGTGCCAGAAGTAAGCGCGGGAGAGCCGGTCGGGCCATCAGCTAAGGGGTTGGCTGACGTTCGTGGCGGCGAACAGGGATCGGGCGGCTCTCTCAGTGCTTTTTGGTTTTCGTTTCTTCGGTTGCAGTTTGAAATGCACTGCCAGGCTTGTCAATTGTGCATTCTTGCAGGCGTCTCGCACTTTTTGCGTGTATTTATGTCGCGCCTTACGCAATCACTGGCCGCTGCCGATCCTGGCAAAGTCCAGCGGCTTCTCAAGGTAGAAATCGGCACCGGCGGCAAGTGCCCGTTCTCGGTCCTCCACCGCATCCGAACCGCTGCACACGCCGAGCTGCATTGCGGAAAAGCGGTCATCCTGTCGCAGCCGCGCGATCAGCCCGCTGCCGCTGTCGAGAGGCATGTAGAGATCGGCGATCAGTATATCCGGCAGGCCTTCGCCTCTTTCCAGACGCTGTTCAAGCGCCTCGAATGCAGCCTGCGCGGTGGAAAAGCAGAATAGATCAACATCCACCTGTTGTTTCTTTCGGATATAGTCGAGATAGAAGAGATCATCCCTGCTATCGTCGACGTAAAACAAGGTCGGCATCTGGCACCACAATCCGGATATTGCTTCTGATGTTCTGCACTGTCCTTCACTGAGACATTAACGCCACTTCACTAAAATTCGATATCGACCTTTGGGGATTTACTGTCGAAAAAGCATGTTTTGCGCAACAATCTGCCTATTGAGTATTCGGCGATTTCGGAAAAGATGGCTCGCCAACAAGGAGATGGCGGAGAGGTGATGCAGGTGCGGGATGCTGCCACATCGGGACGAGACGGGGCGGGAAGCGGTCGCTACCGCATGGTCGCGCTCGTCATCGGCTACCTGCTGGTCCTGCTCGGTCTGACGGCGCTGACCGGGTGGTTGCTGGAGGTCGAAATCATCATCTCGATCGTGCCCGGCTTTCCGTCCATGGCATTCAATACCGCCATCTGCTTCGTGCTGTCGGGTATCGGGCTTGCCACGTCGATGGAAACAGGCAAGCCTAACCGCATCGTGCCCGTCATTGCCTGCAGCCTTGCCGCCCTGCTTTCCGCGGTGCGCCTGACAGAGATCATCACGCTCGGCCGCACGATACATAATGTCGATGTCTTCCTGACGCAGTTTTTCATCTCTCCAACCTTTGTCGAACAGATCGGCGGCGGCATGGGGCCGAACACGGCGCTGATCTTCCTGATCACCAATCTGTCCATTCTCCTTGCGCTATATGGGAAGGAGCCGCGCGGTCAGCTCGTACAGGAACTCACCAGCTATATCGCGATCACGCTCGGCATGATCGCGCTTGCCGGCTACGTCACCAATGCCGAGCGGGGATATCGCTGGGGGCCTTATGCCGCGGTGGCCTTGCCCACGGCAATCGGTCTGGTGGCTTTCGGTTGCGGGCTTCTCGCCAGATCCTGGTGGATGTTGCCAACCAACAGGGCACAGATCCCCCTCTGGATACCGGCATCGATCTGTTTTACCGGCCTCATCGTCGATCTCTATACGCCGCTTGGCGTGGCGAACGGTATTCTCTATGTCCCGCTCGTGCTGACGGCGCTCTGGTTCGGTAATCGCAACGCACCGATGTTGTTCGCCTTCGTCTGCACTGTCCTGATCCTGCTCGGCTTTTTCGCCGTCAACCATGCCGAGAACGAATACTGGCGGGAAGCCACCAATCGCTCGATCACGGCAGCGACGCTCTGGCTGATTGCGATTTTCGTCTTCTATTTCATGCGCAACAGCCAGCATCTGGAAACCGAGCGCATCCGCTTCAGCGCGCTGGTGCGCAATACGCCTGACGCCGTGATCGCCATCGACGAGGTGGGGCGGATCATGAGCTTCAATCCAGCCGCCGAAACCATGTTCGGCTACACACCGCAGGAAGTGATCGGCAATAACATCAAGATGCTGATGCCGGAACCCTATCATTCCGAACATGACGCCTATCTTGGCAATTACCGGCGCACCGGCGAGGAACGCATAATCGGCACGACGCGCATGGTCTCCGGTCGGCGCAAGAACGGCGTGGTCTTCCCAATCGACCTCTCGGTCAGCGCTGTCGGCAGCGACCCGGGAAAGACCTTCGTCGGCATCGTGCGCGATATCAGCGAGCGTATGCGGCAAGAAGAGCGGATGAAGACGACGCTTGCGCAGCTCGAGGCCTATACGGCCGATCTCGAACGCTCCAACCACGATCTCGATGAGTTCGCCTATATCGCCTCGCACGATCTCAAGGAACCGCTGCGCGGCCTGCACAATCATTCGCGCTTCCTGCTGGAAGATTATGAGGATAAGCTCGACGAAGACGGTGTGCGCCGGCTCAATCGGCTCGTCCGGCTCAGCCAGCGCATGGAAAAGCTTGTCAACGATCTTCTCTATTTCTCACGCATCGGTCGCCAGCAGCTCGCGGTCAAACGAACCGATATCGGTTCGATCGTCCGCGACGTCGCCACCACCATGGAGCTTTTTCTTGAGGAGCGGCATGCGAAGGTCGTCATTGACGGCGTGCTGCCGGAGGTCGTCTGCGATGCGCCGCGTCTGACCGAGGTCTTCCGCAACCTCGTCACCAACGCCATCAAATACAACGACAAACCCGTGCCGCTGGTCAGCGTCGGCTATCTGGAACGCTATGTCGGCAAGGATGGGACGACAGCCCGCAACGTCTTCTACGTGAAGGACAACGGCAAGGGCATACCCCAAGAATTCCACGAGGATATTTTCCGCATTTTCAAACGGCTTGAAAAATCGCAAGGTTCCGAGGACGGCACCGGCGCGGGGCTCACATTCGTGCGTAAGATCATTGGGCGTCACAATGGTGAGATATGGCTCGAGTCGGACGTCGGCATCGGCACGACGTTTTATTTTACCTTGGGAAGGAAGCGCGAGGGTCAGAATGCTGCAGCGTGACACGCAACCGATCCTCATCGTCGAGGACAGCGAAGACGATTTCGAAGCAACGATGCGTGCCTTCAAGCGCACCAATCTGCGCAACCCCATCCGCTGGGCCGCCTCCGGTCAGGAAGCGCTCGACGTGCTCGCTACCATGGCGCCGAAGCCCGGCCTCATCCTGCTCGACCTGAATATGCCGGGCCTCGACGGGCGCAAGACGCTTGAGGCGATCAAGTCCAATGCGCATTGGCGCAAGATCCCGGTCGTGATCCTGACGACATCGGACGACGAGCGCGACATCGAGGGCTGCTATGCGCTCGGCGCCAACACCTATGTACAGAAACCGGTCGATCTCGACGGATTGTTCGCCGCTATCCAGCGGCTCAAGGAATATTGGTTCGAAATCGCGATCCTGCCCCTAGAGGACTGACGTTTGGCGGAAGACTGCTGCGTTCTCATCATCGATGACAACATAGACGACCGGGAAGTCTATCGCCGTATGCTGGCGCGCGTCTCCGGCACGAACTATACCGTGATCGAGGCCGAGAGCGGTGACGAGGGTCTCGCCCTCAACAGCCAGAGGCACCCTCACTGTATCTTGCTCGACTATTCGCTTCCCGGCCGCGACGGCCTTGGCGTGCTCTCGGAAATCCTCGCCCAGGATGCGGCCGCCAATGTGGTGATGCTGACCGGCCAAGGCAACGAGACCGTCGCCGTTGAAGTGATGAAGAGCGGTGCGCGCGACTATCTCACCAAGGATGCGCTATCGCCCGAGACGCTGCATCGCTGCATCCAGAACGCCATGATGCATGGTGCACTGGAAGCAAAGCTTGAGCAGAAGCGGCAGTCGCTCGAAATCTTCACCCGCGCCATGGCGCATGATCTCAAAGAGCCGCTACGAACGATCAAATCCTTCAGCCGCATACTGCACGGCTCGGCCGAGCTGCCGGCCGAAGACCGCGAGCTTCTCGATTATATCCTCAGCGCCGCCGATCACATGGAAGACCTGATCGTCAAGGTCTCTGGCTTCACGAGGCTGGAGGTTTCGAGCGAGCTCGAGCTCAAGCCGGTCCCGCTGTCAGCCGTGCTCGATCAGGTGGAGCATAATCTGCATCAACAAATCGAAAGCCGGCAGGCGATCATCATCCGCGGTCGGCTGCCGGAGGTGATGGGCGACGCGACGCTGCTGATCCAGCTTTTACAGAACCTCGTCTCCAATGCGATCCGCTATTGCGAGGATACCGTTCCGGAAGTGCGCGTTTCGGCCATAGCAGACAGGGGGATATGCCGCCTGACGGTTGGCGACAACGGGCCGGGCATCGACCCTGATCATCGTGAGCTGATCTTCCAACCCTTCAAGCGCCTCGTCGGCCGCGGCATCGAAGGCACAGGGCTCGGGCTTGCCATATGCCGCCGCATCGCGCAGCTGCATGGCGGATCGATCTGGTGCGAGGCGAAGACCGGCCGGGGCGCCACCTTCCTTCTCGAAGTGCCACTCGCCGAATTCACCGGCGAACGGCCGGCGGCCAACGAAATGCAGCAGAATGCAAAATTATCCGACCACACAAGCGAAAGCAGCGGCCGGCTTGCGGAAGTGCTGCTGGTCGAAGATAGCCCGGCCGATATTCAGTTGCTGAAGATCAAGCTGATGCGGCGTGAGAAGGTGAGCTTCAACCTGCATGTGGCGACGAACGGCCGCGAGGCGATGCGACTTCTGGAGCAACGCGCCGGTATTCCCGATGAGCCACAGATCGACCTGATGCTGCTGGATATCAACATGCCCATTATGGACGGTTTCGAGGTGCTGCATGCCCTTTCGTCCGACGCAAAACTGAGCCGGATTCCGGTCTGCGTTCTCAGTACCTCAAGCGACGAGACCGACATGCAACGGGCGAAAGACCTCGGCGCGCGCGCTTATATGGTCAAGCCGCCGACGCTGCAACAACTCGAAGAAGCATTGGAGGAGGTGGACACGCTGGAACTCCTGCCGCGCGGTGACGCACTTGTGCTTTTTGCGGAACAAAATTAGAGAAAAGGTCATTGGCCACGGTATGACGCTAGCAACGACCCTCATACTCGCGCTTCTGGCCTCGCCTTTTCAATTCGGGCTTTCATCCATGGCTTCAGGCATACACCATATCACGCTGATCACCCGCAAGGTGCAGGCGAATGTGGATTTCTACGCCGGATTCCTCGGCATGCGGCTCGTCAAACAGACGGCCGGTTTCGAAGACGCCACACAGCTTCATCTCTTCTATGGCGATGCTGAGGGCACCCCGGGCTCGCTCGTCACCTTCCTCGTCTGGGAGGACGGAGCGCCCGGCCGTGCTGGCTACGGTCAGATCAGCGAGATGTCGCTGGCGATCGATCCGACCAGTATCGGTTACTGGCTGACGCGTGCCATGCGCTTCGGCTTCCGCTCGGAAGGCCCCGCGGATGAGTTCGGCGAGCCGGTGCTGCGGTTGAAGGACCCCGACAATGTCATCGTCAAGCTTGCCGGCACCAAGGATCTGAAGTCGCCGGCCGTCTGGAATGGCGGCGATGTGCCGGTCGAACACGCCGTGCAGCGCGTGCGCGGTGCGACCATGCTGACCGAAAAGCCAACCGAAAGCCGCCATTTCATCGAAAGCCATTTCGGGTACAGGTTCCAGGCAAATCGCGGCACGATAGACCGCCTCGTCTCACAGTCGGGAGACATCATCGACGTGCGCGATGCGCGCGGCTTCTGGTCCGGCGCGCCGGGAACCGGCACGGTCGACCACGTGGCTTTCCGCGCAGATGACGACGAAGCCGTGCTTGCCGTCCACAAGGCGCTCGAAAAGGAAAATGCATCGGCAACCAATCTGCACGATCGCAAATACTTCCGCTCGCTCTATGCCCGCGAACCCGGCGGCACGCTTATAGAGCTTGCCACCAACCAGCCGGGCATGATGGTGGATGAGCCGAAAACCACACTCGGGACCAAGCTCTTCATTCCGCCGAAGGATTCGATCACCAATCTCAGCGACCTGAAGGTCGTGCTGCCGCAGTTTTCCATGCCCGGCCAGCCGCGCATCAATTATCGCGACCTGCCCTTTGTCCATCGTTTCTATACGCCGCCCGATCCCGACGGCAGCGTCTTCGTGCTGCTGCACGGCTCCGGCGGCAACGAGACGACGCTGATGCCGCTGCTGAACAAGGTCGCGCCACGCGCCACCCTTCTCGGCGTGCGTGGCCGCGCGACCGAGGAAGGCTTCCCGCGCTGGTACAAGCGCATCACGCCCTTCTCCTTCGACCAGGACGACATCAAGAACGAAGCCGAAGCCTTCGCCGCCTTCATCGAAGGCGCGGTAAAATCTTATGGTCTCGATCCGAAGAAGATCGTCTATGTCGGCTACTCAAATGGCGCTAACCTTCTGAATTCGCTGCTCTACCTGCACCCGAACCTGGTGCACAAGGCTGTGCTTCTGCGCTCCATGCCGGTGCTCAGCGCCTATCCGCATGCCGACTTGAAAGGCACGGACCTGCTTGTCATCAGCGGCAAGATGGATGCCTACGGCAAGTATGCGAGCGAGCTGGAAGAGCGGCTGAAGACGTCGGGTGCGACCGTCGATTCCGACGTCATCCCCGGCGGTCACGATCTCGGCGATGCCGACGTGCCTATCATTCAGAAATGGCTGCTGCAGGAAAACAAACTGCAGGAAACCCAATAGCCTACCAGTGGAAGCTATTCGGGCATGATGCCGGAACGGCAGCCGGCATCAGCGGTGCGTTGGGATCGATTGCATAAAGCCTTGCAAAGCCGGCGTCTTCTATAAGGCGGGTACCCGCCGGCATCGCGTCGCCGACATTCTGATCGACGACATCGGCGTTGACGATCAGGATGAAATCGAACTTGCTGCGCCAGTTGGCGAGATAGGGCGTGAAGCTGGCCGCCTCCGCCATCAGACCTGGACAGGAGAGCACACCGGTCGAAAAGAGATTTCCTTCCGGTACCGAGCGATCTGCCCAGGATGGAAGGACGGCAAGAGGCTGCTTGCCCTGCGCACTGAAGAGCGTCGGGACGAAAGCATGCGCCAGAGGAACCGCCAATGTCGGCAGATGCCGGAATGTATCCTCGGTAAACGCGTAATGCCGCTGATTGAGTTTTATCTCGGCAAAGGCCGGATCGTGCTGCAGCGGCAGGATCGCAGCGCCCGAGGGAACGGCTTCAAGCACCTTCTCGATGCTCGCAACATCGGCCTGCCCCTGCCACCAGTTGAAACCGATCCAGGCGGTCCGGCCAAAGACAGCTACATTCAGGGCGAGGAACAGGATGATAGCCTGACGCCGGCCGATCTTTTGAAAAGGGCAGATCATCACCATACCGACAAGGGCGGCCATGATGGGAAAGCGCCAGCTTATCCAACCGGTGCCAAAGGCATGCCGTGGCGAAAGGATAGATAGGACAAGAAGGCCTGCCGCGGTGATAACGAGCCCGGCGTGAACGCGTATGTTTTTTGCGGCAAACGCCCTGCTGCAAACGAGTAGAATCGGCACAAGGAAAATTACGTCGACGAGCGCAACATAGGTCCAGATGGCGGAGAGCAGATTGGAAACCAGCAGCACTGGGCTGTCGTTCCAGACCGCCAGGATATCGCCAACCTGACTTCCCGGAAGATCGGCAGCGGTTAGCGCCAACACGACCGGTGGCAGCAGGCAGGCGATGATTGCCGCCACGAGCCTGCCGGCAAGATGCAGGACCGCCAAACGAGATTTGAGGACATCAAAGCGCCAGGAAAATTCCAGCCCGCAAACGATCGCCAGAAAGAAGCCTACGGAGAATATATGGACGACGGTGAGGAACAGCGACGCTGCCATCCGCCATAAGAAGAGTCTGACCGCAGAACCGGACTGCAGTCGGTGATCCAGCGTTGAAAGCAGCAATGCAAGGCCGAGACCGATCTGGAAATTGATGAAACCGCCGATCAGCGTGGCGCACCAGGCGAGGTAGAGCATGCCGATCTGCCAATAGTAGCTGCCGCCAAACAGGCGCCGATGCAGCACGATGGCGCCTGTTGGAGGCAGGACAATCGCCAGGAACAGCAGGACGCGGGCGAGCAGCGAAACGCCGATTACGGGACCGATGAAGCGGGCCAGCAGGTCAATGCCGACATTGGTGAAAGTGCGGTTCCACTCGATCGTGTAGATTTCGGGGAAAGGTGCTTCCCTTATGCCGCCGGCAAGCAACCACATGCGGGCATAGTGGTTCGCATAATCGAGGAGCGGCGGAAATTTGAAGAGAGTGACGAGGACGGCGGCAAGGGCCATGAAGGCCAGCAAGGGCGCAGTCGAAGCCTGACGCGCAGCGACTTCCTGCGGCTTTTCCGCCTTGTGAACTTCAGCTGAAAATACCTGATCAAGGTTCGCCATGGCCGATCCCGTCCAAACTCCGGGACAGATCTACCAGCCAATGGTCAAGCTTCCTTTAAACGGAATTATCCCCGCCTTGCGATCGTGATACCGGCAAGAACGATCAGGCCGCCCAAGGCCTGCATTGCCGTGATCGATTCGTTGAGCAGCGCCCAGGCGAGGATGGCCGCCACGACCGGCTGGAGAAGCAGCGTCAGCGAGGAGAAGGCTGCCGGCAGATAGGCAAGCGCATAGGCGATCGCCACTTGCCCGCCCGCATGGCTGACGAAGGCAAGGCCGAAGACCACCGACCAGCCGTAAAGGCTTAGCGGCAGCATGTGGCCTTCGAAGAAGAACGCAAGCGGGAAGACGCCGACTGCGGCAGAGGCTGTGCTCCACAGCATGATGCGGATCGTATCGAAACGGCTGCGCAGCGCGCCGATTGCCAGGATGTAGCAGGCATAGAAGAAGGCGGCGATCATGGCGACCCCATCACCACGCAGATCACCATTTCCAAGAGCAGCAGGCCCGCCCTTCAGCACGACCACGCCGGCCAATGCCAGGACGAGGCCGAGCACGAAGACGCGGGTAACTTTGGTGCCGAAGAACAGAAAGCCGATGGCGGTCACGAAGACCGGCGCAAGGTTTGCGAGCAGTGTCGCATTGGCAACCGAGGTCATGGTGATCGATAGATGCCAGGCCGACAGATCAAGCGCCAACACGGCGCCCGGCAGGATCAGCATACCATAATCGGCAAGGCTCTTCGGCCTGGGGCCGGTATCCTTGCGCAAAAGCGAGAAGATGAAGATCGGGATCAGTGCCAGCGCCACACGCCAGAAGGCCGTTGCCATTGGCCCGACCTCGGAAAGCCGCACGAAGATCGGCGATCCGCCGATCGCCGCGCCGCCGACAATAAGGGCGACTAGCGGGAGGCGACTGGAAGATGGAGTTTCGGAAACGGAGGAAGCGGCCTGCGACATGATCTCGATGCTCTCTGCGCGGCTATCTCGCAAGCCGCGACTGACGCAGCGACTATCAGGAGTCGTGCCTCGATAACAGTCAGAGAACGACAGATCGATCAGAAATAGGTCGCCAATTATCCCGCGGCTGCGGCTTTCAGCTTGTCTGTGATCTCGCGGGCAACGAAGACCGTATGTTCTGATATCTGCGGCAATCCCATCAATTCACCGAAGGTACCACGTGCAAGCGGACCGGAAATGAGCAGCGAGGAGATCACCCGACCGTCCGCTCCGAGCGCTTCGGAACGCTCGGAGCAAGCAAGTCCGAGACCGGTCGGATCAAGGACGAGATAGCCTTCGCGCTCGAGTTCACCGAGCCAGGGCTGTGTCTGCAAAATGCCACCATGTGCGGGACCGGTCGTGACGATGACGGCATCGAACGTCCGTTCCAATCTTTCGCGGGCATGCCGCGGCTGTAGGGTGACGCGGATCGTTTCACCCTCGACCTTGGCATCGGCGACGGATGCCGCAAGCACTTCCAGCCGGCCGGCTTCGATTGCTGAATCGAGCACCGCCTCCACCTGCGGGGCGATGCGGAAACGGTGAACATCCCAGTAGGACCTGAGATGCCGGACGATGCGCCGCCGTTCGGCGACCGGCAAAGCGCGCCAGAGATCGTGCCCCTGGGAGCGCACCTGATCGATGACGGCATGCCAGCTCAAGCCCTGCTCTGCTGCCTGGCGAATGGTTAGCCGGATCTTGCGCAACAGCGCGACTGCCGAGGATGCGGGATCGGCGATGAAATCGCCGAAGGGTTCCTGCGGAGCCGCGGCATGGCCGCGAGAGCGTAGGCCGCGGCGAGAAATCGCCACAACAGGACCTTCATGGCCGTTGCGCGCAAGCGAGGCGATCACGTCTGCCCCCGTCAGCCCGTTGCCGATGACGAGAACTCTGTCCTGCGGCCGCACGACCTCAAGGGAACCTGGTTTCGTGGTATCGGCAACGAAACGAGGATGATCGCCAAGAATAGCCGCCAGCCTGCCCGGTGTGACCGGCGGCGGATGGCTGGTGGCGATGGCGACAATATCGGCCTCAGTGCGCCCGCCCTTATCGTCGAGGATCACCCAGCTATCGCGCTGGCGGCGGATGGCCGTCACCGTGGCGCGGCGATGAGAGATGGCGCCCGACTTCTGGAAGGGCTTCAGAAGTGCGCCGACATAATCGCCGAACACACGCCGGCGCGGGAAAAGCTGGCCGTTCTCGCGAGCAGCTTCGGGATCGTCGCGCACGGCATTATTCGCCTCAATCCAGCGCTGGAACTCTTCCGGATCATCCGGCTGCAGGCTCATCTTGGCGGCCGGCACATTGATGCGGTGCGCCGGATCGGCGGTGTCATAAGCAAGGCCGCGGCCCAGCATGGGGCGCGGCTCGAAGACCACGATATCGGGTGCATCGTTGCCGGCAAGCTTCAGCAAATGATAGGCGACACCCGCCCCGGAAACGCCGCCGCCGATGATGGCAACGAGCGGCCGCTGGGATTTCTGTTCGGTCGAAGGTTCTGTCTGGAACTGCATCTCAGCCGGCGTCATTTCAATCGATGCCGGAGCATAGGTGGAGCACGAAGGCCATGCAATGCTCCGGTCCTATTGTCTATAATTTTCATGCAGAATTCTGCGGAGACCCGATCAGCCGGTGATCGTGGTTGAAAATTCCGGCGTGCCTCTGATGGTATTGCTGACGGTGCAGATCTCGTCTTCGGCCATATGGGCGATCTTGCGGCGCGTTTCCTCATCGATATCGCCCTTGATGGAGAAGGCGATGTTGAACTTGGCGACGCGCGACAGCCCTTCCGCCGCCTTCTCGCCGGTCACATCAGCGGTGATCTCGGTGATCTTGTCGAGGATGCCGAACTGGCTTGCCGCCATGCGGGCGCTCAGAACGAGACAGGCCGAAAGCGAGGAATAGAGCAGGTCGAGCGGGTTGAAGCCCGGCTGTGATGGGCTGGTGACGATATCGATCTCACCGCCGGTGACCGACGTGACATGCGGGAAACCGATGCGACCGAGAACGGCATTTGCACCTGTGGGACGGGGACGCGCCTTGAGATCGGCCATTTTGAAATCCTCTATCGAATATAGCTTTCAGATAGTGTCTTGGCCGCAAACCCGCAATGCGGCGATTTTGATTTTCGTTGCACCGCTCAGCGGAACCTTTCCACTGTTCAGCGGTTTTTTCACCTGAAAAACCTCATGAAGAGGCAGGACTTTCCCATGCCTGGCATCCGCAAGATCGACCGCAAACACAGCAGTATGGATGCGCGCGACCGCCTGATTGTCGCGCTCTATGCTCAGCTGAAGGCAGAACGGGAGACACGTGAGACGCTGGAATGGGCAATCCGCAACGGTGCGGTATCCGAGGAAGTACTGGAAGCGATCGCCGCCGATCCGGTTCCTGTCGTCACCAGCGAGGATATCGCATCGCTTGAAAAGATCATCGCGCTTGACGAGCGGCGCAGCAGCTCGCCCCGGCAATGAATGACCAGAACGGCTGACAAGGAGGAAAGCACATGGCCGACATCACCTATCAGATCGTTCCACATGACAATGGCTGGGCCTACAAGCTCGGCAACACATTGTCTGAACCCTATGCCACGGCAGAACAGGCGATGGATCGCGCAAGAAACGCAGCCGCGCGCCAGAAGATCGGCAAGGGCGATGCGCTGCTCGCCTATCCGGCGCCGGATGGAAGCGGCTGGAAATTCCAGCAGATCGAAACCGACAAAAGCAATAGCAGGCTCTAAACGGAGGAGGCGATGGCGGGACGCGCAAGCTGGAAGGGCCATCTGAAGGTCGGCGACCTTGCTTGCGCCGTCGGCCTTTATACGGCTGTTTCCTCTTCCGACCGCGTCTCTTTCAACATCGTCAACCGCAGGACCGGCCATCGCGTCGAGCGGCAGTTCGTCGATAGCGAAACCGGCAAGCCGGTGGAGCGCGACGACCAGGTCAAAGGCTATCGGATGGAGAGCGGCGACTACATCCTCATCGAAGGTGATGAGATCGCCGAGATTATGCCCGAAAGCGACAAGGTGCTTGACGTGAAGGGATTCATTCCCTTCGATGGGATCGACAAGCTCTATTTCGACCGCCCCTACTATCTGGCGCCGGTTGACGAGCATGATGCGGAAGCCCTCGCATTGATTGCCAGAGGCATGCTTGACGGCAAGGTAGCAGCCCTTGCCGAAGCCGTGCTCTTCCGCCGCAACCGCACGCTGCTCATCCGCGCGCATGACGACCATATCATCGCGACCATGCTGAACTTCGACTATGAAGTGCGCTCGGCAAGCTCCGTCTTCAAGGACATTCCCGATATCAAGTTCGACAAGGAGATGCTGGACCTCGCCGGCCATATCATCGGCACCAAAGAGGGCCGTTTCGACCCGAGTGAATACCACGACCGCTACGAGGCCGCGCTCGTCGAGCTGGTAAAAGCCAAGATCGAAGGGCGCGCGCCGCCGAAACGCAAACGCGAGCCGGAACGTAAGGTAATCGATCTCATGGAGGCGCTGCGCCAAAGTGCGAAAATGGGCGGCAAGGCGCCGGCGAAGAAACCTGCCGCACGCAAAACTTCTGATAGAAGCAGCAGAAAGGCGAGCTGATCATGGCGCTCGAGACCTATCAGACCAAACGCGATTTCAAGATCACGCCGGAGCCACGCGGCAGACAAGGCCGCACGAAGGGCAACAGCTTCGTCATCCAGAAGCACGACGCCACGCGGCTGCACTATGATTTTCGGCTGGAGATGGACGGCGTGCTGAAAAGCTGGGCCGTCACCAAGGGACCGAGCCTCAACCCTGAAGATAAGCGCCTGGCGGTCCATGTCGAGGATCATCCTCTCTCCTATGGCGAATTCGAAGGCATCATTCCAAAGGGCCAGTATGGCGGCGGCACGGTCATCGTCTGGGATCGCGGCAGCTGGACTCCAACAGGCGATCCGCACAAGGCCTATCGCAAAGGGCATATGGAATTCGAACTCGACGGCGAGAAGCTGAAGGGGCGCTGGCATCTGGTGCGCATGCATGGAAAACCCGGCGAGAAGCGCGAAAACTGGCTGCTCATCAAGGGCGACGACGAGGAAGCCCGCCATGAGGGCGAAGTCGATATCCTCGAAGAGCGCCCCGAATCCGCCAAGACCGGCCGGCAACTCGAAGAAGTGGCGGAAAATCCCGATGCCACCTGGCACTCCAGACCGGAGGGTGGCAACGCTGTTGCCCCAAAGGCCAAGGCGGCGCCGGCGAGAAAGGCAAAGTCCCCTGCCCCGCAAGAGCAGGATTGGCCAAAGGGCGCGAAAAAAGCTGATATGCCCGACTTCATCGAGCTGGCGCTCGCCAAGCTGAAGCCCAAGCCACCGGCCGGCGAGCGCTGGATCCACGAGATCAAGTTCGACGGTTACCGGCTGCAGGTGAAGATCAAGGATGGGCGCGTGACGATGCTGACGCGCGGCGGCCTCGACTGGACGGAGAAATTCGGCAAGGACCTTGTCGATGCCTTTGCATCCTTGCCGGTCGAAACGGCCGTCATCGATGGTGAACTCGTCGTCGAGCGCGATACCGGCGCATCGGACTTCTCTGCCCTGCAGCATGACCTCAGCGAAGGTCGTTTCGACCGCTTCGTCTTCTACGCCTTCGATCTGCTCTATCTCGACGGATACAGCCTGCTCAATGCAGGCCTCCTCGAACGCAAATATCTGCTGGAGACGGTGGTTCCCAAAGATAGCGGCAAGCTGCGTTACAGCACGCATTTCAACGAGGACGGCGGGTTGGTGCTGAATCACGCCTGCCGGCTTAGCCTCGAAGGCGTCGTCTCCAAGCAGCGCGACAGCAGATATATTTCCGGCCGCAACGGTGAATGGATCAAGTCGAAATGCTCGCAGCGGCAGGAATTCGTCATCGGCGGCTATGTGCCCTCGACCGCGATGAAGAATGCCATCGGCTCACTCGCCATGGGTTATTACGAGGATGGCGCGCTGAAGTATGTCGGCCGTGTCGGCACCGGTTACACGGTCGCGACGGGGCAGATGCTTTACGAGCGGCTCTCGGCGATGGAGATGGAGCAGAATTCCTTCGACGACAAGCTGACCGCCGAGGAGCGGCGCGGCCTGCATTACGTCAAGCCGCAGCTCGTTGCCGAAGTGGAGTTCCGCGCATGGTCGGCGGATGGTATTCTGCGCCACGCGGCCTTCCGCGGATTGCGGGAGGACAAGCCGGCAAAGGACGTTGTGCCCGAGATGGAAAAGACGACCGCGAAAAACCTGCCGAAATCGGCAGTGCCGCTCACTCATCCCGATCGCATCTACTGGCCGGATGAAGGTGTCACCAAGGAAGGCCTCGCCAATTATTATGCGCAGATCTGGCGCCTCATGGCGCCCTATGTGGTCAACCGGCCGCTTGCCCTCCTGCGCCTGCCCGATGGGATTTCCGGCCATCAGCGCTTTTTCCAGAAACATGCCTGGAAAGGCATGAACGACCATATCGAGGAAATTACCGACCCCAAAGACAAGGGTGGCGAGAAGCTGCTGCGCATTACCGATTTCGACGGTCTCGTGGCGCTGGTGCAATCGGCCGTTCTGGAAATCCATCCCTGGGGCACGACGACGGAGAATTGGGAAAAACCCGATATGATCACCATGGACCTCGATCCCGGCGAGGATGTGCCATGGGAAAATGTGATAGCCGCCGCTTACGAACTGAAGGAGCGGATCGAGGGTGAAGGTCTTGCGGCTTTCGTCAAGACATCCGGGGGCAAGGGCCTTCATGTGGTGACACCGCTGGAGCCGAAAGCAGGCTGGGACGAGGTGAAGGGTTTCGCGAAATGGCTTGCTGACAGCATGTCGGAGGATGACCCCGACCGCTATCTTGCGACGGCAACGAAGGCGAAGCGAAGCGGCAAGATCTTTATCGACTATCTCCGGAACGGCCGCGGCAACACCGCCGTTGCCGCCTATTCCGCGCGTGCTCGCCCGGGTGCTGCCGTTTCCATGCCGCTGGAATGGAGTGAACTGACGACCGAAATCGGCCCCGCCTATTTCACCGTCGATAATACGCCGGCGCGGCTCGATGCGCTTAGCAAGGATCCTTGGGATGGGTTCTTTGCGGCGGCAAAGCCATTGCAGAAGCGGAAACGATAGGGCTTAACTTCCAACCCTGCGGACTTTTTAAGATTACCGCGACTTCCCGCGACCGCCTTCAGCGGCCAGGCTCTTCTTAAGCGCATCCATAATGTTGATGACATTGCCCGTCGATTTCACGGGCGCAGGCTTGCGAGCCGGGGCGGCCTTCTTGAGGCTCTTTTCCTTGCTGCGGATCAACGCCTTCAGCCGCTTCTGAACCGGATCCTGCACCATCGAAGGGCTCCATTCCTTCGTCTCTTCCTTGACCAGCTTTTTCATCAATGCCAGCAACTCGCTATCGACCTTCGCCTTCATATCGAGTTCGGCGGCCGGTTCGCGCACCTCGTCTCCATAACGCAGCGTCCAGAGAATGATGCCCTTGCCTTGCGGTTCCAAGAGCACGGCACGCTCTCGCCGGTAAAGCACCAGCCGGGCGATGCCGACGACATTGTTGGCTTTCATCGCCTCGCGGATCACGCAGAAGGCCTCGATGCCGACCTTGTCTTCCGGCGCCAGGAAATGCGGCTTGTCGTACCAGATCCAGTCGATCGAACCGCGCGGCACGAAAGTATCGATGTCGATTGTGCGGGTACTTTCCAGCCCTACTTCTTCGATCTCCTCATCCTCGAGCAGAACATAGTCGTCCTCGCCACGCGGATAGCCTTTCATCTGATCCCTCTCGGCAACGGGCTTGTGTGTGACGCTATCGACATAGCGGCTTTCGACGCGGTTTTTCGTTGCGCGGTTCAATACATGAAACCGCACCTTGCTCGACTCCGTCGTCGCCGGCGTCAGGGAAACGGACGCGGTGACAAGCGAGAGCTTGAGGTAACCTTTCCAGAATGTTTGACGGGCCATGGGCCATAAACGGAAATGGTCGCGAGAGGTTCCGTCCATTCCATATTGGAGAGAAAATTCCGGCGACGTTCCGGCGGAATGCAACGGCTAAGAGGCCCGGTTGCAATCACATATTCGTTTCGACAATTTCCTGACACGATTTTCGTACCAACTGGTTCGATGTCGTTATGAGCAGGCAAACAAATGCAAAAAGATGATGTCTCCCGAGCCAAGAAAGTCGCTTTCGTCCTCACGCTGTTTTTTGGCGTGATGATATCCTACGCGAAGTTTGCCGGACTGTTTCCGCCGCCGGATTTGAGCGACGAAACAAAATATGGACCGCCGGGCTGGTTCTCAAGCTTCGACCTCGGGCCTTCGCCATTCTCTCGTCCGCCGGAATTCCGGCCGGTTGAAGAGCCGTACGACATTTCCGTTTGAATGATGCGGTGCGGAGCGTCGCAGCCGATGAGAGCCGAAGCGGCCATCGAACGTCAACGCAAAGTGTCGGGAGATTGCATGGGTATCATCCCGCAGTCCGTTCGGCACGATCTCTCAAATCATGGAAGCCCTCTTGGACCTCGACTCTCAGCTTGAGTTAGTACCTGGGGAGTGGCCCGAAGATCGATGGTGTTAGGCTTCTGCCCTGGCTGCCAGGAAAACCAGATAGCGATCGGACGCCGGTAATGCTTGTTGAGGGCATCGGCCGCTTCCTTCTCGAAGAGCGTCCGTTCTTTCGGGCTGTCGGTAATATTTCGCTTTTCGTAGATCACAGTATTCCTCCCCCATTGTTGCGATCCATTTTCGGATCATGCGCAAAAATACACCTGTCCGAAACGGACTAAGGTCTGAAGGTTAGGCGCGATTGTGCTGAGGAGGTGAAGATGGCGCAGGGTTCAGCGTATGGCGCGCTATCCCAGACAGCCACATTCTACAATGCCATGTTTATTTGGATAAGAATGCTTCAGAGATTGAATGGTGCGCCTGTCAGGCGACGAATCGAACCAGATTTTCGCTGAACTGGCTCATTGGGAGCAGATTTTAAAGGATACCTCGCTGGCTCGTCCGGCCCCGCCCTCGCTCTAGGGAGGCGGTCATGTCCCTTCGAGAAACGTTCAACGCCTCAATATCCGGGCGGCGCGATGGGCCGTTAGGCCATAAACCACCCAAGCAGCGGCCCCCGCCGTTCAGCCTGCGCCTTTCGCCGGACGAACGGGCACGGCTGATCGCCGAAGCCGCCGGTGCGCCGCTCGGTTCTTATGTGAAGGCCAAGCTGTTCGGCGCGGCGCTTCCGGTGCGGGTGCGCCGGACGGGTCTGGCGGTGGAGGACAGGACGGCGCTGGCGAAGGCGCTGGCTTTGCTCGGAAGCTCGCGGATTTCCGGCAACCTCAACCAGCTTGTCCGCCTCGGCCATATCGGCGCGTTGCCGATGACGCCGGAGACGGAAGTCGAGTTGCGCGCCACGCTGGAAGATGTGCGCGCCATGCGCCGCCTGCTCATGGCCGCCCTCGGCCTCAAGCCGGAGAATGGGCCATGATCCTCAAGGGAAGCCAGCGCGGCACCGGGCAGAATCTCGCGGCCCATCTTCTGAAAACAGACGACAACGAGCATGTGCTTGTCCACGAACTGCGCGGCTTTGCCGCCGACGACCTGCACGGCGCGTTCAAGGAAATCGAGGCGGTGAGCCATGGCACCAAATGCCAGCAATATCTTTTCTCGTTATCCCTGAGCCCGCCGGAAGACGCGCGCGTTCCCGCCTCGGACTTCGAAGACGCCATAGAGCGGATCGAGCGCAAGCTGGGTCTGAATGGACAGCCGCGCGCGGTTGTTTTCCATGAGAAGGAAGGCAGGCGTCACGCCCATTGCGTCTGGTCGCGCATCGACGCGGACACCATGACCGCGCGTCCCATGTCGTTTTTCAAGCAAAAGCTCATGGCCGTATCGCGCGATCTGTATCTCGAACATGGCTGGAAAATGCCGCGCGGCCTCGAAAATTCCCGCGAGCGCAATCCCACCAATTTCAGCCTGGCCGAATGGCAGCAGGCCAAGCGGCAAGACATCGATCCGCGCTGGCTCAAACAGGCCATGCAGGATTGCTGGAACCGCTCCGACAATCTCAAATCCTTTGCGCAATCCTTGCAGGATCGCGGCTTCTTCCTCGCACGCGGCGACAAGCGCGGCTTCGTCGTCCTCGATCATGTGGGCGAAGTCTGGTCGCTGCCGCGCATGCTGGATATCAAGACGAAGGACGTTCGCGCCCGCCTTGGCGATGGCGAAAACCTCTCATCCGTCGATGACACGCAAAAGATGATCGGCGCGCGCATGACGCCGTCGATCCGCCGTCACATCGCCGAATCCCGCGAACGTTTTCAGAGCCGTTCCGCCAAGCTTGGCGAGGCGAAGGAAGAAATGACGCGCCAGCATCGCGCGGCGCGGCAAAAGCTCGAAGAGCGCCAGAGGATCGAATGGGACGTGCAAACCCGTGAGCGCGCCGCCCGCCTGCCCACAGGCTTTCGCGGGCTCTGGCACCGCCTGACGGGACAATACCAGAAGCTTCGCGCCGTCAATGAAGCGGAAGCCGAAGCCTCGCGGGAGCGGCAGGCGCAAGAGCGCCAAAAGCTCATCGACAAACAGCTTGAACAGCGCGCTGGCCTGCAAACGCAGTTCAAGGAACTGCGCTCGAAACAGGCGCAACAGTTGCTCGCCCTTCGCGCGGATATCGGGCGCTACCTCAAATTCTCGCGCGGCCATGAAGAGCAATCCCGCGCCCGCGAAACATCCATCGGATTGAGACTCGAACGTTGATCCTGACCACAAGGAGGAATACGCATGTCTTCCAACAACAACGATAACAACGGCGCAGTCGGCGCTGTCATCCTCGTCCTTGCCGGACTCTATGTTCTCGGCATTTTCGTGTTCGCGTTTCTTATCTTTATCACCTTTGTTACGACGTTCCTTGCCATTCTCGCATGGAGAAAGCCGCTGACGATCGGCAAATGGACGCTTGCGCCGGAGGAAGCGCGCGCCTTCGTCTGGCGCGGAATCTGCTGCGTGCTTCTGACGCCCGCCTTCCTTTTGCTTGTGAATATTGCCTTGAACGTCACCATCCAATTGGATTTCACCACAGCGTTGATCGGATATATGTTCGGCTCGCTCGGCATCGAGATGCTGATTTCCCATGATAAAGACCGCAACGCGCCGCCCGCGCCCCATACGCCGCCTGAACCGCAGCTTCCGGCCCCGCCACGGCAATCCCTGCCGCGCCAGAAACCGGAATCCTTCCGCTTCGCCCGTTGGGACGATGAGGAGGAACGCGAATGAGCCTGCGCAAGATCGTGGAATTCTACCAGTTCTTCTGGATGCTTGAATCCCACGCGCAGCAGCGACTCGCGTGGGAGGATTCTGCGGAGGCCCGCGTCAATCGCGCGCGGGCGGAAGCGCAGGCGGCGGCGCAACTGCGCGCCATGCTAGCCGCGAACCCGTCCGGCGCGCTCGGCAACGCTGCGCTGAACGACGAGGATGCTTTGAATGAATCGGGGCTGATATGAGCGGCATTGCCATCGACCACGTTCCGCGCCGGATGCGGCGCGGGATCGAACTCGGCTTCAATCGCGGCAGGCCGCTCGTCTATGACGGAACCGAGCCCGTCGCCATCGATGCGCAGGCCGGTAAGGGCAAGCTGGCGCGGTTTCTGGGTGTCAATCTCGTTTCGCCCCGAACTGCGCACCTGACCAAGATCATCACCGATCCGAAGGACGGGGAACTGGCGTGGGTGTCGTGGAAAACGCTCGAACTTCAGGGATACAATGTGCTTTTCCTCAATGCGGGGCAGCTCTACGGCTATCCCTCGCAAAGCTACAATATCAACACGCGCCTTCTTGAAATCGCCGCCCGTCCCGAACTGCGGCCCATCGTCTGGGATGCGGCCTATGATGCCGCCGCCTATCTCGTCCCCATCGACCCGAACCCCGCTCATCGCTGGATCGGTCAGGGCGTGCGAACTGCCTTCGCGCTCTACAACAAGATTACCGCGCTCCACCCGTCCGAACGCTTCCCCTGCACGGCGGGCGGCTTGTGGGATTTTTTCGGGCGGGGGCGCGAAGAGATCGCCGACGATCTTCTGGTCTGGGCGAGCGATTCCCGGATGGAAGAGGAATCCGGCCTTTGCCGCCAGATCGCGAGCCTGACGGAATCGGCGGGTCAGTGGAACGCCTATTCCTCGCTCATCATCGAACGCCTGCAAGGGTTCCAGCCGGGGGCGGCGGCGCGGCTGGTGACGGATTGCAATTCCTTCGATCCGGGGGATATGAAGTCAGAGCGCACCGCGCTCTTCATCATCGGCTCGTCCCGGAGCGAAACGAGCCGCACCTTTGTCGGCGCCATGACGGCGGCGATCATCGAACGCTTCGCCGACGCGCACGGCTCTTTGCGCGCGCTCGTCGTCGGCGAGGAATGGGGGCAGCTTTACGTGTCCAATTTCTATGAAATCCTCACCCTCTACCGCCAAGGCGGAATCAATTTCCTCGGCGTGTTCCAGAACGCCGCCGCCCAGATCGAAGCCAAATACGGGCGCGAAACCGCGCGTATCTGGAAGAAAGCCGTGGCGCACACGCTCTATCGCGGCCTGCCGGACAACGAGACGCTAAAAGACATCGAGCACCGCTCGGGCAAAACCTCCGTCATGGTGCGCGGCTTCAACGTCAACATGAATCAGGTCAACGGCTCGGGCGACAATCTCGCCGAACAATCCCGCCCGCTGCTGCAAGTGGAGGACGTGCGCCTTGCGACCGGCGGCGAAACCGGCCTGCTCGAATCCCGCGACCATGGGTATTTTGTTGTCGATATGCCGAATTTCTGGGAACGACCGGAGATGAGCGGCATGCTTCGAGACGTGCGGCTGAAGCCGGACAAATATGAATGGTTGACAGCAGGAGCCGGAAATTCGGCCTCATCACCGCATGTCAGATTATCGAGCGCGACAAATAGAAAGCTCGCGTCACCGTAGTTCAAAGCAGTGTTTCGTCTCCAGTCTAACTGTAATCAATCTCGTTTTCCTTGAACCAGCCTTGGGCTAGTGCCTGATTTTTTGCGGCTTGAGGATTCTCTGTATACAGAACGACCGATAGACTTTTCTCTGCGCGACTACAGGTTACGTACAAAAGGCGACGAGTGCGGTCTACCCCTGTTTCCTTTCCTTCTTTTACATTCTTGATATCGGTTGGGGACGCCCCTTCGATACCGAAGAGCTTGTTGTAGCCGAACATAAATCCTCGTGCCTCGGAGTCATCGATAATGACCATGACGCGTTCGAATTCCAGACCTTTGACTCCTTGGTGAGTGTCGAAGGAGGCGAGGCCGGATACGTACTGATTATAGAGACTAATCTGGCCAAACGGTGCTTCAAGAAAGCCTTGTAGCGCCGTTACTTTTTCGCTTACTGGATCAGCGTCGTCGTCGGCGGGCTTCGAAACAGTTTTGGACAACCGGAGGGCAACCACCGGCTTTAAGACATCAGGTATCTCAAATAGATTGCTCTCAGCAATGCAATCGAGCACCTTCCCGCAAGTAGGCTCGTCATCATCCCACAATTTCAACAGATTTTTCACTGCGTCGTTCGCCTTCCGCAGTAGAAAGGTGGGATCGGCAGCTTCTTTAAGCGCATCTCTGGAAACCAATGGGGATTTTTCCCGGACGATACGTGCCACAGCGAATTTGTCGTCTTTTTGCCCGAACTCAACGAGAGGTAATACTATCTGACTGAAGAACCGAGTTGCTGGAAGACTTCCATCGAGCAACCCTGTTCTCCAACTCTCTACGGCTAAGAGAGGTTGAAGTACGGCGTCAAACCCCAATCTCCTCGCAGCCATGTGATGTTCGAGCGTTAGAATTTTACAGTCATTACGAACATTCCATTTTTCGTCGCTTGTGATGATCGCCATATCCGTGCGGATCGCATCCTCGACTGCTTGTCGATTTTCGGCACCCACTGAGCGAATATAAAGCCTGACGTGACCTTCGATGGCGTCGCTGCGTGGCACCTGCGCATGCTTGTCTGCAACAGATCGTATTTGATTTATGAGCTCGACAACCCGTTTCGGGCAGCGGTGATTTAGCTTTTTCTCAGGCGTTTTCCAAGAAACTGGCAGGCTCTTTTCTATTTTCTCTTTGCCGTCAGCATAGATGCGTTGCATTACATCGCCGATCAGTCCCAATCCAAATCTATCCTCGTGCGCCGCGGCTGTTGCGAAAAAAGCGTCAATCAAATATTTGTTTGTGTCCTGGCTTTCATCGATCAGCAAGAATGGAAATCTACCAATCAATATCCATTGCATCAGGGGCTTTGCGGTAAGAAACGCAGCACAGATCGATATGACTTCAGAATGGTTTAGGGAATTGGGTTCGCTATTCTCGCCGGTCGGGCTGTAAACAAAAGATGATATCTCGTCTAATCGAGAAAGCCGCTTTGTCTTTGACACTATCTGCGATTGCCGCGTGATCGACGCCTTTGTACCAGCCCGCCCTTTCGATTCCTCAAGGTTTAGCCTGGCGATGTCCGCAGCGAGATCGATCCGAAGCCATTCTCGGATATCACTACTAAACCCTTGGATTAGCTCCCAAGCGAAACTATGAATCGTTGACACATAAAATAGGCTACTAAAATCAGAGCGACGTTTAATTTCATCGCAGGCAGCATTTGTATAGGTGATTACTCCTACACGCTGACCGCGAAAGGCAAGATATCGCCCGTGATTTCTGCGAATATGGCCAAGCGCTTTAACGAGCGATCTGGTCTTGCCTGATCCGGCGCCCGCGAACAAAAAGAAATTGCGAGGATTTTCTGGATTCAAGTACGTGGCGAGTTCATCGTCAACGTGGTCATCAATGCCTACGTTAGAGGCAGGAATCGCTTCGACTATCATGCTGCGGCTTTCGCGTTCTGCGGCTCGGGAGTTAGAGCGGAGGTAGCGACACCCAACTCCTGCTGCTGTTTGCGCAATTGCGTAGACAACCAGAGAAGTCCCTCTTTGATGTAATGCGGCGCCTGAAGCGCTTTGGGATCTTCAATTTCAAGGAGGTCGAGAGCGAATTCCGCCTTTCCTCCACTTTTTAGATCATCAAAGAGTTTCTGGCCAAGTTCACCAATCGACCCGCTCGCCGCGATAGACGCTTTGAACCTTGCAAACAAACCCTTCCCTGTAGTCGTGGCGAAATAATCAAGGTTTTGGAATACCAATGCGTCTTCAAGCGTATTGGCAACGGCTTCCGACGCGACACCTTTAAACTGAACCTGGACGGGGCTTTGGTAGGCAACCCTCATGCCAAAGCGTTCATCTTTGTAATTCTTAATTTTGGCTTCTGGCTTTACATCAAGAAGCGTGTCGAGGTCATCACTCGCGGGCCACCAGCCGCTGAGGGTTGCGTTTCGGGATTTTTGTTTCGCTCCCCTTTTCGGAGGAACAGAAATTCGTGCATCCGTCATTGCATCGAGGTCCGTCACAACCAGGGTTGTAAGTCCCAAATGTTCAATTAATGACCGTAAACGGTGCGCGTGGCTCCCGCCAATTTCTAGCCACGTAACATAGCACTCGGCAAGATCCGCAAGTTCGGGTTGGGTGCTGACAAAGTACGGGACTAGAACTCGCTCCGCTGGGCCTTCCACAAGCACGGCGGCATCCGCGAAGAAAAGATCGCAATGAGTGACGTTCAAGTACCGGGTGACAAAGCGCTTAGTCTCAATGTCTGTTCCAAAAACTGTACCAAGATTGACAACGCATGAGGTCGGCACGCTTTTCATTTCTGATGGGAGGCGCCGGAAATACCGCAAGGCGTCGAAGTCACACTCATGTGCAACATGACTAGAATGCGTACTGACAACCATCTGCGTTGAAAGGGTTGATTTCGACCCAAGCTCCTTATGCTTGCGAAGAATTTTGTAGGCTTGTCTAATAAAAACTTGCTGCACTTGCGTATGAAGATGCGCCTCCGGCTCTTCGATTAAAACTAGATGGAGCGGAGGGACGAGCATATCCGTCTCAAGATCTGAGCTCGAATTTGCCTTTCCTACGCGCATCCAAGCGTCCCGGAAGCTCATCAGGCGAAATACCATAGAAATCAAATTTTGGTATCCAAGGCCATTTGAGTCCTCGGGCAAATTAAGATCAAAAGCGTGTTCGCCGTCGACCATTTGAATCATATATTGGACCGCTGCCTCATGATTGAGTCCGTCAACTGGCTTCAACCGTGTAGAGATGTTTAGACGCGGGTCCGTTACACCTGGATAACCGAGTCCCTGCACTTCCTCTAGAGCTGGGGCAAAGCCCTCTCGCAAGCGATCATCGAAAGCCTTCTGAGCTGTTTCAATTGCTTTAAGCGCCTGCAAATCTTGCGCGTCAGGGTTCTCGTAGGGATCAAGATGACGATTCCAGTAACGACGAAGCTGGTCAGACATCCGTCTTGTTCCGGATGCGCCAGTAGCAGCATTGTCGTCGTCTGGGTCTTTGGAGCCTTCGGACTGCCCAAAACCCCTCTGTGCACTGATTTCATCAATGCGAATAAGACCCTTGAAGGGTTCGCCATCAACGGGCTCTGCTGTAACGGGCACAATTTGTGGCTGGGCAACGCCGAACTTTGGATCAGCTATCTTCGCAGGGTCGAGAATATAAGCTCGAACAGTGAACTGCTTGGAGAGACGACGTTGCAAATACTCCGTCAAAGATTTTGGCCAAAGCATGATGGCTTTTGCGGAGCTATCGGTCGTAGCTGGTGGAGTGTCAACCGCCTGAATAGTTTTGGCGTCATCGCGTGCTGCGAGATAATCCTTTTGTAACTGAAGCGAATCTCGCGGTTCGAATCTCAAGCGAACGCCCAGGAGACCTCCATCCCAATCGAGTGTCGGAATGAGTTTTTGCACGTAATGTGCTTCAGCCTTTGTAACTGACAGCCACAGGTCAACGAACGGAAGGATTGGAGTCCAATCGGGCAAGGCAAGCTCCTGATCGGCTGCCTTTGAGTCCTCCCAAGATTGGCCCATGGCATCAATGATCGGCCAATGAGACAGTGTGAAATCATTTAAGGAAAACTTGTTGCGCTCACGCTCTACCAGAAAGTGCCGGAGAGCAACCATTGCGGACGTCTTGCCGCTATTATTGGCTCCCACAAACACTGTTTTTTCTTTGGACAAGACTATCCTAACGCCCAAAAGCTTTCGGAAATTGCCGATCTCAACGAATTCGATGTGCATAACTGCCCCTCCAGGTAGCACAACCTAGCACTACATCTTTGGGGACGCGATAAAAAGTTGGCTTATACGCCAGCCGCCGCCCGGCGAACAAAGGCTGCCTACACAAATCGGTTCAATTCAGCCGTTTCCTTGTCGATCTCGTCGGCATACTCCCCGGCAATGCGTCAGGTAAAGCTTTCCGGCCATTTGCGCGATGCGTGGAAAATCGTGATTATTTCGATACGTTCACGCAGGCGGTAAACAACGATATACGGGGTAGCTCTCACCACGATTTCGCGGGTGGTTTCATCGCGCCCGATACGGCCTATTTTCGGATGGTAGGTGAGTAGACCAACGGTCTCAACAATCCGGCGCACGACATTTTCAGCCGAGCGCGGACTGTCGAGGGCGATGTAAGAACCTATATCGTGAAGGTCTTGCCGCGCCGTCTCAGTCCAAAAAAGTTCATCCATTTGGAATGAATTTTTGGATGGTAGCTTTTATCTCATCCGGCGATGCGAACCGGCCCTCATCGGCGTCTTTCAGGCCAGCCTTGATCTTTTCAGCCTGCCACGCGCGGACATCCGCTGTCGCCTCGCTTGAAGTAGGAAAGGTGGCATCGTCAAAAGACAGCGGTTTTTGCGTGGTGCTCATGGAGCCATTATCACATTTCGGGAGCCGTTTTTGAACAAGAAACTTCCCCTCTCAATTTATGCAAGTCGGACAATAGGTTATAAGCTGCCGGGCTGGCTCTGACAAATGTCGCCGCACCCCCTCCTTGCCTCCAGCGCAGATGCAATCTGACATTTTCCTGGGACGGCCGGCTCATTGGCTGTCATCCCTTCGCTCGAACGCCCACGAGCAAAGCAAGCGCAATTTGTCCTCGGCAAGCCTCATCAAACCATCATAACGGGCCAGATCGTCGGCGGGTTCGGTGCCGTCCCGTTCGAAGATGCGCCGCGCGTGATGCATGGCGGCAAGATGCTCCAAAACCCTGTTTTCCCGCGTCATGGCCGGATGATCTTCCAAAGCGGCGCAGACTGACTGCCGCAAGTCCTGCAAGGCAAGCTGCCGCTGCGCGGCGCGTTGTGGCGGGCGCATGCTCATTTCCAGCCGCTCTTCGGCGGCTTCCTCTTCGCGCCGCTGGCGATAATCTTCATGGTCAATAATGTCATGCAGCTCGGTCAGGATATATTCGGCGTTCGCATTCAGCACCTGTTGGGCTAGGAAGCGGTCGAAGTCACCCTCAACTTGTTCGCCATACTCACTATAAAGCTCCATATGGGCGTAAAGGCCGGTGGTCACGTAGGTTTCAAGGTCCATGACCTTCTCGATAAACGCCTTCATGGCCGCGATTCCCTCAACGTCGCCGGACATCTCAGTGTTTCCTCGCTGCGGACGCGGCCTGCAAAGCTTCGAGTGAGGGAAACCCCTCCTCCTTGCATAGTTCCAGATAGCGCCGCCACGAGTTTTCCAGCCACAACGTATGGCGCTCGATGCAGTAGGCGGATTCACCGGCGAAAAACTCTTCGATAATCTCGGCCGGGGATCGACCGGCAAGAAGCATGATGCAAAACCGCTCGATGTCTTCGGGACGCATGGGGTCAACTCCAAGGCTATCGGCGATAGTCGATCAATCCACGCGGCCTAGTCAATGCGTTTTGCGACCGACGCAATGCGCGGAACGCGTTCCGACCAGGCGTAGCCAATCCGAAGTTGGCTTTGCGGCGTTATGGACTCGCAGAAAAACTTCAGGTGAATCCATTTCCTGGCCCCTATGTTTGTTATCCTTTCGCAATAGCGTGAATCGCCGTCCGCGACCCAGACGACGATATCGTCGGCCTTCTCGCTGAGATTGGAAATTCGCATTTCGACGGTACCGTTGACGGCTTTCATCTGACCGATTTCAAGACCTTCGGCGTCATTGGCGAACGCAGGGCTTTGAAAGGATACAAGGGCTGCTGCCGCAACGGCGCAGGATACAAAATAACGGCGCACCATCTTCTCCTGTTCGGTGGAGCGTTGGTTGCTGGAAGGTTCATCAATGCGTGAGAAATCCCGTCAATACTTGGAGATGCCTAAGTGTAACGAGGGATATTCAGCTTCATTTTAAGAATAGATTGGGATTCTGGACTATTGGCAGCGCTCATAAACGACCGTTTATGTTGACATTTGAATAACGATGGCCCGATATGCTGTTGTGCTACGGAAAGCCGGAGGTTTCGCGGCTTCCGCGATGACGCGGACAGCCGGCACAAAAGGGGTCGTTTAAGTGCCTCTCCGAAGCACCAACCTTTTGAAAGAACGCATGAAAAAGATCGCATATCTGCGTGTCTCGACCGCAGAGCAGAACCCCGACCGGCAAATCGAGGGCCTGAAACATATCGCTGACGAGCTCCACATCGAAACCCTATCCGCCGTGGCACGGCACAGGCCGGTCTATGACAGGGTGATTGGCCGCCTTCGGCGCGGCGACATGCTCGTGGTCTGGGCGCTCGACCGGGCCTATCGAAGCGCCAAGGATGCGCTGATAGAACTCGACGCCTTGCGGGAACGGGGCGTGTATTTCCAGATCGCCAATCTCGATCTGGACACGACAACGCCGCACGGGCGGTTCATCTACACCATCATGAGCGGCGCTTCCCAATATGAGCGGGAAATGCTGATCGAGCGGACCAAGGAGGGGATCGCCGCCGCGCGGGCGCAAGGCAAACGGATCGGCAGACCGCCGAAATTGACGCAAATCCAGTTGTTCGACGCGCATCATCGGATCGTCACCGGCCAAGCCACGCGGGTTCAGATCGCCGCCGAATACAAGATTGCACCCTGGAGCCTGACGCGCGCTATTAAACGATCCGTGGAAGCTTTGCCGAACTGATCTCTCCCCTCCGCGAAAGCTCTGGGGTGTTCTCTTCCATCAAAGCAGGATTGCAGGCATCGTCCTGCAACCCTGCCACGTGGCGAACGCGGGGGGCAGAGTGTCAAGGGCAATACCGGAGCCACGCGCAGCGCACAGCGCGAGCATGGCGAGGATATCGGGCGCAGCCGAACCCTTGATGCGGCGTTGGGGGCAGCGCCACCAGTCTTTCTTTGGGCGGTCCAGCGCATGGCTGGCGCTCATCCAATGTGCGCAACGATTGGTCGGGTGTCCGGTAGGGAGAAGCGCCTTGTCGGTCGTTGGTGGTGCAGGAGGAGAGCGAAATCGCCTTCCTGCTCGATGGGGTCCAGGGGAGAGCGAAGTCTCCCCACGGTCGTGTCCAGGCGCGAAAGCCTGGTGGGGGATTCCAAAGGGCGGCATACGCCCATGGTCGTGATCCAACGGCGAAGCGGTGGTCTGGGTGGGGTCTTGGGGAGGGGCGCGAAGGCCCTTCTCTCAAGCGCGATGAAACGGCGGGCGTTTCGATGGCGCGGACGAGGCTCAATGCCGAGGATGCGCCAAGGCTGGGGGAATGCAAACGGGGGGCGCAGCACCCCCTTTGCCAAGATTTGCGGTACTACACCGCACATCTTGCGATCAGCCGGGAAAGGTTAGAACGCTGAACCAGCAGGCGAAGAGAGCCCTGTTCGTGGTCAGTTGGGCTTTTCTGTTAGTTCTCCGTGAAAATCAAATTCGGAAACGCCTGCTGCGTCATAGGATCGAATTAACATGCCTGGGACATATCCGGCTGTCTTGGGGCAATAAAACACGCCACTGGACACAGCTCGTATCTTTGGCAACTGCCTCGCCTCGACCTTTTGAAGCGGGTATTTGATGTGCTGCCTATATAATGTGAGTTGGCCCACTACTTCGGAAATGTACCCCGTCGGCGGTCTCGTTATCCACCGAGGTTCATACAGAATCCATCCATTAGGAAGGACATTAACGGTGAGCTCGAATTTGCTATATTCGCCCTCGACAACGTACGGTCGCGTAACGGGTGAATCCTTAAGGGGAAAGCCTTCCCTACTGCCTATAATTTTCTTCTTGCTGCTATTTGCCATCCTGAACGCTCTCGACTGTTGAACGGGAAGCCTGTTTCTCGATCAATGGCTGAAGTGGATTTATTAGCGGAGAAACCAGTACTATAATATAGAGAAGAACACCAAGCATAATACTGGTCATTAAAGAGCTAAAAATTTGCTCTCTAAGGCGGCCTTTTTTACTAATCTCGTCAGAAATTGCTGAAATTTTATCTTCAATCTCGTAAATTATATTTTCCGAAAACTCCTTTATAGAGCCGTTAAATATATCTGTTGATATTTTTGTACTTATAACTTCTATCTCGTCTCGAACTCTCTTGTTGATGTATGAATTTATCAGTGAATCCGCGTGCGCCCTCAAGCTGGGCACGGACTTCACATCGAATTCATTATTTAAGTTTTTGTTGATTTTCAGGTAGATATAAAACGCCACTATCCCGTTAAGGTCTTCGTCGCCTTTTATTAATTTACTTCGGGCAGATTCTAATATTTGCTGCGCCGATCGTTCCATCTTCAGAAATCCCACGAGTTCTTTCGGGCTTCAGAACCTGAGCATCGCTTACCGGCGTTGCCAGGAGGTCTTTAGATGAAGAAAAAAAAGTTACTTTGACCCCGTCTTTACCAGATTTTTTTGATAAGTCATTCGCCGGTCGGACTGAGAAGACTTCTTTGCTTTGCGTCATCGTATTACCTTCTTGTGAAAGATAGACTATCGGACATCAGAAAAGCAACTAGAAATTTCGAATCTCAAGAATCAGTCGGCACTACTGATTCGCGTTAGCATTAACACGCGGGCTGGTGCAGAGCTTACAAGGAGGCTCTTTTCAACAGATTAATAATAGTTAAGGGAGAAGCTTGGGGGGCGCACCGGCGCAACGAAACTCAACCGCGCAAAATTTCTTAGTTCTTAGTGCAGAAGAGTTCGGACCTCAGACAGGGAATCTGATTCACGTCGGTCGGGCTCGAAAACATCTTTACCATCTTCCGCCATGCTGGATTTCCCTTATTGACCGCAATTCTCTCCGGCGCGTGGGCAGTCGATAATCCTGCGAATTCCTCTCCATCCACAACAACCTTTGCTCCATCTGCCGGAATACGGCCAGCAGCCCCTGCTTTTGGTTGAGGGGTTTGCTGCCGACCGGGCCGCAGATGCGGATTATTTCGAGCAAGTGCCCGAACATCATAGCGTGGACGGCTTCCGTAGCGCGCCCTTCATTCATAATCGCAAAATGAAACCGCCAGTGGCTTTCCGCAAAATGATAGTCCGGCTCGCTCGGGGGCGAGTTGAGCCCGCGCTTTGCCGCCGACCGCTTTAAATGAAACTCGATCAGCCTGCGCTCGAATTCCGGCTCGGCCAGTGCCGAGCCGTCTGCGGGATCGCCGCCCTGATAGATATCCATAAATAGCCCCACTTCGAAAAAGAATTTTCGCAGCTTGCCCCAAATGACGCTGATGGAATTGATGCTCAAATTGATATGGCGGGCGGTTTCGGCGGCGGTGTCGTCCAGCACGAAGTGCCATAGAGCTTTTTTAAACTGGTAATCGCTGATCTTGGCGGAATGGTAGAGCGGCTTCGAACGCCGCGCGGATTTTGCTTTTGCAGGCTTCGCCATGTCGCCAATTTCCGTTTTCTGCCAAAGGCATAGCAAGGAAAACCCCGGCCTTTCCGACGATTTTGCTTGTACAGACTGCGCGGTCGCTATCTGGCGCGTCGTTGACCGGCAGGGTATTACATAAATACACGCTTCCTCGCTTCGAACGAAAGATTTTGACGGCTTTAAAGCCGGAAATCCGCCGCGAGGAGATACGCCATGCCGATAGATTCTTACCTCCGCTTAACGCGCCAACGTCCGCGATTGCCCATGCCACGCAATACGCAAAATAGGAATTTATTCTTGCGCACGCGTGGGTTGTTCCTGTATTGTTCCGTTCGCCTGCTCTCGAAAGGAGCGGGCCAATGAAAAACAAGAAGACGCGGAAAGGCGGGACGGCAATGGACGGTGAATTGAAGATATTGAGGAATGATCCGCCAGCGGTCCGGCCTGTGTCCTCCGTGCCCGCCGCGCCCGATCTGGAAAAATACCGCCGCCATGTCGCACATTTCGATCTGTCGGAAGACCAGAAAACCGAACTGATGCGAACGGTCTGGCAGATCATGCAAAGCTTCGTGGACCGGGCGTTTGGTGAGGACGCCGCCCAGCTTGCGGCGCGCGATGTGGAGAAGTCGGATGTGGGAGATGAAACGAGCGATTCCGCTGTGATAGCATCGGAGCACGGCCCCACATTCCAAAACCATCAAGACCTGCCCAGTGTCTTTGCGCACCATGCCGCGAAGCGCGGCGGCGGGAGAAAGGATCGATCATGAACCCATTCCAGACCCAAAAAGCCGTTTTGTATTGTAGAGTCAGTTCTGCAAAGCAACGCATTGAAGGCGATGGCCTTGCAAGTCAGGAGCGGCGTTGCCGCGACTACGCCGCCATGAAAGGCTATGAGGTCGTGGAAGTCTTCCGCGACGATGTGAGCGGCGGCCATGCCAACCGCCCCGCCATGATGGCGATGGTCAAGTTCCTCAAAAGCCACCGCAAGGAAGGCTATATCGCGATTATCGATGATATCAGCCGGTTCAGTAGAGACATTCGCGGCCATTGGGATTTGCGCGATTTGCTCCGCGAAGCGGGCGGCAAGCTGGAAAGCCCGACCATCGAGTTCGGCGAGGATTCCGACTCCATTCTGGTGGAAAACCTGCTCGCGTCCGTCTCGCAGCACCAGCGGCAAAAGAACGCCGAACAGACGCGCAACCGGATGCGGGCAAGGCTTCAGAACGGCTACTGGCCGTTCAGATGCCCCATCGGGTTTCGGGTAGAGCGGCAGGCCGGTCACGGCAAGATGCTGGTGCGCGACGAGCCTTACGCCACGATCATCGCCGATGTTCTGGAAGGGTTCGCCAGCGGACGCTTCGAGGCGATTTTCGAGGTGAAACGCTATCTGGAAGCGCAGCCCGCGTGGCCGAAGGATCACAAGGGCGAGGTTCATCCCGAGCGCATTTTCGAGCTGTTTTCGCGTCCTGTTTATGCTGGTTACGTCTCCAGTGAGGATTGGGGCGTGGAGCCCATTAAGGGCAGGCATGAAGGCCTGGTGAGCTTCGAGACATGGCTTGCCGTGCAGGAACGCCGCAAAGGCAACGCCAAGGTCCCGGCGCGCAAGAACTTAAGTGAATCCTTCCCGCTGCGCGGATTCGTCTGCTGCGCGTCGTGCGGCGAACCCTTGACGGCCTGCTGGTCGAAAGGGCGTAGCGCGTTGTATCCTTATTATCTTTGCGACACCAAGGGATGCCGCGACCACCGGAAATCCATCCGCAAGGAAAAAATCGAAGGCGCGTTCGAGGCGCTGCTCGCCACGCTCAAGCCGTCCGAAGGTCTGTTCCATCTGGCCTTCGAGATGGTCCGCGATCTATGGGACGGCAGAACCGCCAACGCGAAGATGCAGGGGCGTTCGCTCGAAGGCGAGATTCGCGCCATAGAGAAGAAGGTCGACTCTCTTCTCGAACGCATTGTCGATGCGTCGAGCGATTCCGTGGTCAAGGCGTACGAGCGCAAGATCAAGGAACTCGAAACGCAAAAGACGCTGATGCAGGAAAAGATCGCCAGTTGCGGCAAGCCGCTCAAAAGTTTCAGCGAGACTTATCGAACCGCGTTCGACTTCCTCTCAGACCCTTGTAAACTTTGGCATTCGCCCCGTTTGGAAGACCGCCGCGCGGTGCTGAAACTGGTCTTTGCCAACCGTCTCGCCTATGCGCGGAACGAGGGTTATCGAACCGCAAAAATCTCAACACCTTTTAAGATGTTAGGAGACATGAACATGTCTAAAAATGGAATGGTGCCCAGGACCGGAATCGAACCAGTGACACGCGGATTTTCAATCCGCTGCTCTACCAACTGAGCTACCTGGGCTAGCCATGCTTCTTAGGAAACATCCTGCTTGAGAATGTCAGGGCCTTGGTTCGCCCCGGAAGCGAGCGGGGTTATAGCATCTTGTTCGCCCATGGCAAGCATCAAATGATAGTTTTTTGACGGTCCTGCGGATTTTGGCGATTTGCGAGGAAAAATAAAGGCTTCGCGGTGGAAAACCTGCTCTGTTCCTTTGTCGTCATGCAATTGCGGACGCAAAAACCGCTGCACGTTTTTGCTGGAGTTGCCCTAGTTTTCCTCGTCGGGGTAATCCGCCTTCGTCTCGTCGTCGGCCACGGGGATGGCGTAGGAGCCCGTCAGCCAGCGCGACAGGTCCACTTCGCGGCAGCGGTTGGAGCAGAAGGGATAGTGTTCTCGGTTCGACGGTTTACCGCATTCCGGGCAGGGGCGCGTCTTGCGCAGCGGCTCGACCTTGCCGTCGGTCTTCATTTCATCAGACATGGTTTCCTCCTACAGCATCGGCCCGAAAATCGTTCCGATTTTCGGAAAGCCTGACGCGTAGACTCAACAAGGCAGAGCGTCCTTTGTGCGTCCGAATGGACGCACGGCGCTAGTTTTTTATTGCACGCATGTCGTTATCGCAAAACCGCTGCACACTTTTGCGCGACATGCTCCATCGGGAGATCAGCCCTCGGGCCAACGGCTGTGGACATCGAAGCCCTCGCCAGTCAGAAGCAGAATGGTTTCATAAAGCGGCAGTCCCACGACATTGGTGTAGGAACCCACCATTTTCTGCACGAATGTGCCAGCCAACCCTTGGATGCCGTAAGCGCCGGCCTTGCCGCGCCACTGGCCCGAGGCAATGTAGTTTTCGATCTCGAAGCTCGACAGGCGCTTGAAGCGCACTTTCGTCTCGACGATCTTCTGGCGCACCTTGCGGTCGGGCGTGATCAGGCAGATGCCCGTATAGACCACGTGATTGCGGCCGGAGAGCAGGTGCAGCGAGTTTGACGCCTCATCGGCAAACTCCGCCTTGCCGAGAATGCGGCGACCGACGGCGACCACCGTATCGGCGGACAGGATATAGCTGCCCTTCCAGGTGATGTCGCCCTTGATGGCGGCAAGTGCCGCTTCCGCCTTTTCGCCGGAGAGGCGGCGAGCGAGCGAGCGCGGATGCTCCGACTTCTTCGGTGCCTCGTCGATATCCATCGGCATCAGGCGCGAAGGCTCGATGCCAGCCTGATTGAGCAGATCGACGCGGCGGGGCGAGCCCGAGGCCAGAATGAGCTTGTATTTTAGCGCCATGGAACCTCGACCATCGGCAGGCGGGAGCGGAAACTCCGGGGAGCTTCGCAGACCAAGCTTACTTGAAGCGGTAGGTGATGCGGCCCTTCGTCAGGTCATAGGGTGTCATTTCGACCAGAACCTTGTCGCCGGCGAGAACGCGGATACGGTTCTTGCGCATGCGGCCGGCGGTGTGGGCAATGATCTCATGCTCGTTTTCGAGCTTCACGCGGAATGTCGCATTCGGCAGAAGTTCGGTCACGATACCCGGAAATTCGAGGACTTCTTCTTTCGGCATATAAGGGTTTTCTTCCTGTGTGTTGGGTAAAGCGGCGCTGGGCGCCTCAAAATTTGCGCGGAAACTACACAATCAACGGGGATTTGTGAACCTCGTAGATCGGGCTTTCTATCTTTTGTTTCACGCCGATTGCGCGGCGATGCCATTTCTCTTGAGTAGCCGGCTTTCAATGAGGCCGGCGAGGTGATCGCGAACCTCTCGATAGCTGTCCAATATCTGCTCGCGCGTTCCGGTCACGACCGTCGGATCCATAGTCGGCCAGTAGACCACGTCAACGGCGCTGGAGCGGGTCAGCTCGAGTGCTGCGTGATGGGCCTGCGGTGAGAGCGTGATGATGAGGTCGAAATAATCGTCCTCAAGCTCCTCCAGCGTCTGCGGCTGGCGGCGGCCGAGCGACAGGCCGATTTCTTCCAGCACCACATCGACAAAAGGATCGCGTTCGCCGGCGCGAACGCCAGCAGACCTTATATAGGTATTTCCGGGCAGAATGCTACGGGCGATCGCTTCTGCCATCGGCGAGCGGATGACATTCAGCCCGCACATGAAGAGGATGGCGCCCGGCCGCTTTCCGTCCTCCGTTTCGACGTGCGGCTCCATCGCCGTCATCCGCGCCAATAGAGTACGCAGACCAGCGTGAAGAGACGCCGGGCGGTATCAAAATCGACATCGATCTTGCCCGAGAGACGATCTTTCAGGGTCTGCGATCCCTCGTTATGGATGCCGCGTCTGCCCATATCGATCGCCTCGATGCGGCTCGGTGAGGCCGAGCGGATCGCCTCGTAGTAGCTCTCGCAGATCATGAAATAGTCTTTCACGATCCGGCGGAATGGCGTCAGCGACAGGATATGGGTTGCAACATTCTCGCCCTTTTCCGTGGTGATGGAAAAGACCAGCTTGGAATCGACCAGCGAAATGTTCAGCCGGTAGGGTCCGCCGGCATGACCGACGGGTGTAAAGGAATTCTCCTCGATCAGGTCGAAGATCGCCACCGCCCGCTCATGCTCGACATCAGGAGTCGAACGGCCGATCGTATCGTCAAGGACAACGTCGCAGAGCCGGAAGTCGTCCTTCACCATTCCCTCACCTTTCGAGGTTCAGGCGGATCGCGACCGATCGCGCATGGGCATCGAGGCCTTCGGAAACGGCAAGCGCAATCGCTGCCGGGCCAAGATCACGGAGCTGCTGCGGACCGAGCCGCAGGATCGAGGTGCGCTTGACGAAGTCGAGAACCGAAAGGCCGGAGGAGAAACGGGCGGAACGCGCCGTCGGCAGCACGTGGTTGGAGCCGCCGACATAATCGCCGATCACTTCGGGCGTGTGGGCGCCGATGAAGATCGCGCCGGCATTGCGGATCTTATCCACGAAGGCATCGGGATTGGCGACGGCGAGTTCCAGATGTTCGGCGGCGATACGGTTTGCGAGCGGAATGGCATCCTTGAGATCGGAGACAAGGATGATTGCGCCAAAATCGCGCCAGCTCGCCGCAGCAGTCTCTGCACGGTTCAGCGTCTTCAGCTGCCGTTCGACGGCCGCTTCGACCGCCTTACCGAATTCTTCGTCGTCGGTGATCAGGATGGCCTGGGAGCTCTCGTCATGCTCGGCCTGGGCGAGCAGATCAGCGGCAACCCAATCGGGATTGTTGTCCTTGTCGGCGATGACGAGCACTTCTGACGGGCCGGCGATCATGTCGATACCAACAGTGCCGAAGACCTGGCGCTTGGCGGCGGCGACATAAGCATTGCCGGGGCCAGTAATCTTGGCAACCGGGGCGATCGTTTCCGTGCCATAGGCAAGGGCGGCAATCGCCTGCGCGCCGCCGACGCGGTAGATTTCATTGACGCCGGCAAGTTTGGCCGCGGCCAGCACCGCCGGATTGACCGAACCGCCTGTCGCCGGCACGGCGATAACGATGCGATCGACCCCTGCAACCTTCGCCGGTACGGCATTCATCAAGACCGAGCTCGGATAGCTCGCCGTACCGCCGGGCACATAGAGGCCGACGGCTTCGATTGCCGTCCAGCGCGAGCCGAGGCCAACACCCATGGCGTCCTCGTAGATATCGTCCTTCGGGAGCTGTCGGCGGTGGTGAGATTCGATGCGGAGTGCGGCAACCTTCAGCGCGCCGAGGACTTCGGATGGAGTGACCTCGACGGCGTTGTCGATTTCTTCCTCGGTGACGCGCATCGGTACGGTGGCGTAGTCGATGCTGTCGAACTTCTTCGAATATTCGGCGAGAGCGACATCGCCGCGGGTGCGAACGTCATCGATAATGGCGCGTACCACGGCGTTGACGTCTTCGGAGACTTCCCGCTTGGTGGTCAGAAAAGCCGCGAAACGCTGCTCAAAACCATCGGATGCCTGATTGAGCCAGATTGCCAAGGCGGTATTCCTTCTCTGATCGAAACTGTTGGGCTCAGGTGCCGGGGTGACGCGGCTTGGAAGTCGTTTCCCAGGCGCCGCCGATATCGGCAAGCTGCACTTCGATGCATTCGACCTCAAGGACGATCGAGGCCGTGCCGGACAGCGAAAGCTCCAGCGTGCCTTCCGGCCCCTCGCCCTTCTGCTCGAAACGCAAGGCCAGCAGCGACAGCACGTCGTCGCGCCGAGCACGGTCGATGCCAATCGAGCGGACGGAAAGCACGCGCTTGAAAACGAGAGCAGCGCGGCGTCGTTCGAAACCCTTGCGTTTGCGGGCCGCCTCTTCCCAGACGAAACGGTTGGTAGCGAGCGAAAACTGCTTGTCGCGCGGCGACCAATCGATATCGGCCACCTTGAAGACGCTGTCCTGCATATGTGCGGAAATGACGGCCAAGTCTTCGCTATCGAGCGCAACAAGCTTCAGGTCGGTCATCCAGCCTCTATCCCATGTCTTTCGGCCGCAGCAGCGGCGGATCTGTCAGACAAGGGAAATAAGGCGCGACGGCCAAATACGCAACCAGGATAAAGGGCGCATAAGCGCCCTTTTCTTACTCGCTGACGCGTTCGACGATGGCGCCGCAGCGGGTCAGCTTTTCTTCCAGCCGCTCAAAGCCACGATCGAGGTGATAGACGCGGGAAACCGTGGTCTCGCCTTCGGCGGCAAGGCCGGCGATGACGAGAGAGACGGAAGCGCGAAGATCAGTCGCCATGACCGGGGCGCCCTTCAGCCGCTGGACACCTTCAATCTTCGCCGTCTGGCCCGACAGCGAGATCTTCGCGCCGAGGCGGGCAAGCTCCTGTACATGCATGAAGCGATTTTCGAAGATGGTTTCCGTGACATGCGAGATGCCGGACGAGCGGGTCATCAGCGCCATAAACTGCGCCTGCAGGTCGGTCGGGAAGCCCGGGAAGGGATCGGTGACGATATCGACCGGCTGGATGCCGGCGCCGTTACGCTTGATGCGCATGCCATTGTTGGTCGACGAGATATCCGCGCCGGCGCGGCGCAGCGTTTCCAGCGCCGTTTCCAGCAGAGCGATATCGGTATTTTCGAGTACGACATCGCCGCCGGCCATAGCGACGGCCATAGCATAGGTGCCGGTTTCGATACGGTCAGGCAGGACGCGATGGCGCGCGCCCGAAAGCGAGGTGACGCCTTCGATCGTGATGGTCGAGGTGCCTGCGCCGGAAATTTTCGCGCCCATGGCGTTCAGGCAGTTGGCGAGGTCGACGACTTCGGGCTCGCGTGCGGCATTGCCGATTACGGTCGTGCCGCGGGCAAGTGTTGCCGCCATCATCAGCACATGCGTCGCGCCAACGGACACTTTCGGGAAGGTGTAGTGGGTGCCGATGAGACCGCCCTGCGGCGCCTTGGCATTGATATAGCCGCCATCGATTTCCATCGTCGCGCCGAGCGCGGTCAGGCCGTCGATGAAGAGATCGACCGGACGCGTGCCGATGGCGCAGCCGCCCGGCAGAGAAACACGGCAATGGCCTTCGCGGGCGAGAAGCGGACCGATGACCCAGAAGGAGGCGCGCATCTTCGAGACCAGCTCATAGGGCGCGGTGGTATCGACGATGGTGCGGCAGGTAAAATGGATCGTGCGGGCGTAGGAATCTTCCTGGCGCTCGCGGCGGCCGTTGACGGCGACATCGACGCCGTGATTGCCAAGGATGCGCATCAGCAATTCGACATCGGCAAGATGCGGTACGTTTTCCAGCGTCAGCGTATCGCTCGTCAAAAGCGAGGCGATCATCAGCGGCAGCGCGGCATTCTTGGCGCCGGAGATCGGAATGATGCCATTGAGCTCATTACCGCCGACAATTCTGATACGATCCATGTGTACCTACGGGCGAGGCCCGCCTTTCTTGAAAGGTTTTGCCTGTGGGGGCAAGGCAAGAAGTGGGGGTCTTTAGAGCAAATCCCCGCACGCTTCAATTCGTCGCGGACCGAACATTACGATTCGTCCATTTTTGCGGCAGGCGTTTTTGCAGCGGGCAGCCCATTCGTCTCGTCCGCCTGTCCGGACCGGCGAGCACGCACCTGCTGTTTGCGTCTTGAAAGATTTTCTCTCAGCTTTTCGGCCGCCCGTTCGCGGCGCAATGCCGCTTGGGCTTCCATGGCCGCTTTCCGGCTCTGCCGGGCCTTCTCAGTCTCTTCGTTCATCCCCCAGAACTACCCGAATTCGAGCCATTCCAAAAGTGGGCGGGACGTTATTCCCAGAGAAGTTGGAATTTGCGGCTTGCACTCCTGCCGAAGCTGTGGCAATAGCCGCCCCGTTCACGCGAATTGAGCGTTTCCGCTTCTCGCGTCTGGTCCTGCTGCCGTAGCTCAGTGGTAGAGCACACCCTTGGTAAGGGTGAGGTCGGTGGTTCAATCCCACTCGGCAGCACCAGTTTTCTTAAAAGATATCAGCATATTACGGTGGAATACCCACCCGTGCCCGCCGCGCAATTCGGTATGAAATCGCGGAACAGAACGCGAATTCGCTAGAAGATCCGTGCAAAATCCGTGCAGGTAGTTCTGAAAATGTTCCCGTGGAGACGGTGTCCGGAAACTAGAGAGTTCAAACACCGCCCATTATAGTCCGATCCAGATTCAACCGAGCGCCTTGGAGTTGGCATGGAAAATGCGTCGAAGAGATCTGTGAAATGGGATCGAACCGTGCTCTGGGCGGGTTGTATTGCAGCAGCCGGTTTCTGCATAGTGACGGCCTACCAGGATAAGGCGGCAGCGGCGACTGTCCTCGGCGTTCTTACCGGGGTCTTCCTTATTTTCATTTATCTTCCATTGATGGACAATTTCGCCTTCTTCGGGCTGAAGGCAAAGCTGCGCGAGCGCATCACCGAGGCTGAAGAGCTGACGAAACTGCTTCGAGCATCAGCATCTACCTCATCCAAGCTTCTTCTATACCAGTTAGGCTACATGAATCGAATGTCAGATGTACCTTGGGCTGCTAAACAGAATTTTATGCGCGAGATCGAAGACAATCTCTCGATGCATGAAATCCCTGAATCGCAGGTTCGTGAGATGCGTGAACCGCTTCTCAGATTTATGACAATCGACTTGCTTTCAATCGCTGAACAGATTGTTGCTCAGAGAGTAAATGATCGGCGTCGCATGGTGCAGCAACAGATAAGTGAAAAATTTAGGGGCCCGATCGATGCAGCAGATCCCGAATATATAGCCCTTTCGGCAAAATTAAAAAGCTATCAGAATCCGAACGTAAACTTCCACGAGCTGTTGCAGTCACCAGAGGCGAGACAGCCAAGGAGTCTGCTCGATAAACTCATAAGGGAGACCGACCTTCCAGAGGAGGATAAAGCGAAGCTATCGGACCTCATTGCCGAGGTTGGGAATGTGGCGGAGGAAATATGGTCTGCGCACACCCTCACTGACGGCTCGCTCGAATACCTCTCGCGATACCCCAAGTATGATAGCTGGCGGTCTAAATATATCGACATCTTTAAAGACAACCTGCCCTGAGTTGTCAGGATTCAAGACACCAAGGGCATGTCGAGCGGGAGGGCCGCATGAAAAACATCTCTCGCGACGGCTCTTCAGCAGCTGACCATGAGAGTCGAACAAGTTTCGTGCACTCGTTCGAAAAACCGATCACAGCAAAACGCATTGAGCGGGCGCTCAACCGCCTGTCAGAGATCATCGTGACACTTGGGGAAGAAGGTGAAAGAGCGATTCTTATCTACGAACGCCTCGAAACCGAGCTGGCTGCTCGTCGAGCCCGTGAGCAGAGAATTGCAGAAATTAGCGAGCGCGCGAAGCGAGCTAAGGCATCGCGAGCAATGAACGGGGGGAAACTTATGGACGATTCATTTCCGGAGTCAGCTCGTGAACAAATCGATGAAGCCATTGCATTTCACGAAGCCAACATCGAGGCGATCGAAGCGGGGCGTTTAAGGCACCAGTTCAAAGCCGGCGACGAGCCCTGGCGCGACATGACAGACCAGTTTCTAAACCACCATAAGCGCTCGAAGGAATTGCACCAGCGACTCCGGAAGCTGGTGGACGAGTCACGTGATCACTGAAGCGATAACTGTCCAACGGAGATGAACTTCAATATGCGTCACCTTGTCGTAGGCGCCGGCGCCTCTGTAGCCCAGGCATCCGAACTTGGTGTGCCAAGGGAGTTTTGGCCTCCAACGATGAAAAATTTCGCTCGGAAAACGTGGGCGAATTTCCATCCGTGGCCTTTCCTACACCTATTTCTGGCTGAAAAAGGCATTAGGATTAGTGGAGATCAGGATCTTCGAGAGGTCTTCATTTCGCTTTAAGAGCGGAACGAGGTCAATATTGAGCAGTTCATTGAATTTGCG
Source organism: Rhizobium sp. CF142 (assembly GCF_000281145.1). Taxonomy (NCBI): domain Bacteria; kingdom Pseudomonadati; phylum Pseudomonadota; class Alphaproteobacteria; order Hyphomicrobiales; family Rhizobiaceae; genus Rhizobium; species Rhizobium sp. CF142. Next base: position 54,640 of record NZ_AJWE01000098.1, read on the forward strand.
TGGCGGATCAAGGACACCCTGCCTAATGTATTACAGGGAGAAGCGCATTGGAAAAACTTCATGCGCCACGGCATCGGTGATCCAATCGCTCTGCTCATTAACCAAGGCTTTCAAAAAGGCGCTGACTTCACAGATCTCCCTATTACAAGACGTATGGTTTCTAGGTTCTCGGCCGACGATCTTATTTTAAGCCTCAATTACGATACGTTAATCGAAGCTGGGCTCATGCAAAATGGGTCAGATTTCACATATCTTCCCAATCCCACGGATCCCGCGCAAATTCCTGTGTGCAAACCTCACGGCTCGCTAAACATGGCTTTCGACGAAAATGGTTTCTCGTTTGGCGATCCCGGAAACCTCTTTCCCATGTTTGTGACTGGCGATGGGAGATCGGCATACATTGGGCTCATTCCGCCTCGTTTGAACAAGACATACGAACAGACGCCGATGGCCCGAATGATCCTCGCGTCGGTCAAAAAGCGACAACCTCGAAGCATCGTAATGTGGGGCATCGGGATGACAGAGAGTGATGTCGACCTGAATGAGATCTACAGAGGCTGGGCTGAGAGCGCCGAATACGTGGATGTAATAAATCCGGACCCAAAAGTCGGCCCTCTGATTGCGAAAGTAATAGGTATACCAGTCAGGTGCTTTGCATCTGCAGAAGAGTGGATCGAGCTCGATACCTGTCCTCGCACCTCATAGACCGCAGCGTCGGTTGGCAGCTTGACACGCGCAACTGACAGAGAGCCGCTAAGAAAGATCAGCCGCGATCAAATACACTTGAACAATTTACACGTGCAATTATAGTTCTCTTGTCGGTTACGCACGCAGGGGGCGACAATGAGCGATGTAACGGAAGGCGACGGCACAAAGACAGAACCTTATAAAGCAATATCTCCCGAAATTCTATATAGCAGATACTTCCTGATTGGTGGTTTGGTATTCCTGTGTTGTTCACTTGCGCTATTTGCGTCTGCGGCTTGGCTGGCAATTCAAACAAATCAACAGCTGCCGAGCTTCGTTATGGCAGCAATTAATCAAAGTGGTTCGGAATCAGTTACGACAAACGACCGCATGTTAAATGTCTTGGCGAGTGTGGGGGGCGTTTTCATGGCCCCACTGCTTTGCCTAATAGCGGGCTTCATGTGTTCGTTTCTTGGGATAAGACTACTCAAAACATCCGGCGCAGCGGCGACGCATGTAATAGCGCCACAGGACTATGGACTATTGGGGCCTGCCATCGCTGGTGGGAATTCGAGCGCTATTGATCAATTCATTCGCCTTAGCAGCCTTTCCGGGGCCACAGGTACATTCACCAAAGTGGGCCTCACAGGGCTTCCGCTTGCAACAATCGTATTGACGCTAATTCTCGCGATTCTGGGCATCTTCAATGCTCAGTTTTTTGATTTGGCGAAACTAACTCTCGGCGCCTTTCTGGGTTCATTTGTTCAGCGTCAAGCTGAAGTCGCCGCTGCGAAACCTCCAGCTTAAGTCCCTGTTACCGCTCCTCGACTACCGCGTGACCAATGCGCGTCAGCGAAATGGAACGCGGAATTCTTGCGCGTCCCGTAGAAAGAATTCGCATAAGTTTATCGCGAACCCTTTGTTGACGCGTCGAACGCTTCGACAAATGTGTAGTCCTCGAAGGCCTGATCGATCTTGGACTTTGGCCGGTTGGTAGTCTGGATTTGAGATTCACGCTGCGCTGGTTTGGAATCGATTGGATCACTGTCACGATGCGCCGTCAGCGATCGCGGTGGAAAGCCTGCCGCCAAAAGTGCTCGCTCTACTTTCGAGAGAGGTTGCGCCTGCCTGTTTCGGTCGGTTTCGAACGTAGCGGTCCCGCCTTCCGATCCCAAACCTCGAGGGGATATCCTCCGTGCCAATCGGCACCATTGCTGCCGGCAAAAATCTCGGTAGAATATTAGCATTCTGAAGCCTTTGCGGAGGAACCCGAAGGCTTCATTCAATGTTTCTATCGAGACATGCTGGAGGAGCGTCGATGGCAACTGAACGATGGAATAGTCCGATCAAGGTAGGCTTCGAAGAGGCGGGAGCACGCACGGTTAACGGACCGTTTGACGCGCTGACCTGCCTGACCGATCTCTGGCCTGCCGTGCGCGGACTGAAATATCTCAAGGCACGCAGCGCCTGCCGCGCCGCACTCGATGGAAGAAAGACTGTCGAAGAGGCCCGCGCGGAGTTTATGGCGGCGGCCGAGGAAGCAAAGCTTAAAGTGCATTAAGCTTTCGGCGGCGGCATCGGAGACAATAAAAGTCAGATCTGTTCCGAAACGAAGCAATGCTTAATTTTCACTTAACCCTGCACTGAGCTCGCGCAGGGCTTTGTCTCGAAAGACATTGCGCCATTCATCCGTTCATCAATAGAACGACGCCAGCCATCATGATGATGGTTAGAGGCTCGTCACCCTCTGCGGGAGACTGCTGACGAGCCTCGTCCGAAAGAAACTTCGAATATTCGATCAGCAGTCCGAAGTATCCTCATCCTCCACCTGAATATATCCTACACCGATGATTGTGCCATCTGCGGCACGGATGAAGGACGGCAGGTAATGCGGTTCGGCGGGCTTGCAGACGGCGGCGCTGGTATATTCGTTCAGTGCTATTTCGTCTTTCGGCAGGGCCGAATAACTCATATCGGTTTCGAGTGAGGCGTAGGCGGAGCCGGCAAAGGCGCCGCACCCCAGAAGAAGGGCCGTGGCCCAAAGGCGTATAAGCGTTTGCATTATTGTCTCCAGTATTGAAATCAGCTCTTCAACACACGGGACAGAGAGTTGGTTCCTTGGAAATTCCTGTTGCGGATCGCGATTTATCTCACCAGCAGGCGGCAATGCACGTAACCGCTCCCGACAATGTCCTCGGCGATTGCCAAAGCCCGCTCACTATCACCCCATTGGCTCACGAAACCTTCGAGAATGACGGAGGGGCCGATGGTCGAGACGATGATTTCGGTCGCATCGAGATCGGCTGCGGCATGCAGGGCGCTTTCCACGGACGCACGTATAGCGGCCGTGTTGTGGCCCTTCATCCGGGCCTCCTCGTGGGGTGGCGAGCTATGAAACCGCGGCACCATGACCGTTCCTGACATTGGCTAATAGGGATTTAACGCAAGAAGACGACGTTTTGTTGCGCGCGGCGGCCGGATACATAGCCACCGGGATTGTAGTGCTTCGATATTGCCGATCTTGCTGGAGGCGCCAGCCGTCGCCATATTCGATTGAAGCCGAAGGAGACGACGATGAAAGCGCTGGTGCCTGCCCTTCTTGCCACGACCCTTCTGGCTGCACCCTTGCTGGCCGGCTGTTCCGCCGCGGACGCGCCTGCGCTGGAACCCATTCCCGGCAGCATCACCTATGGCGGGCAGCCGCGCACGAAGCTGACGAAATCGCCGATCGGCAGCACCGTCCATAACGACTTCTACGATCAGCAGGGCCAGCGCGTCTACGAAACCTATATTCTCCAGCCCGACCGCAGCTTGAAGCTGGTGCGGCGCCAGATTGTGCCGGACTTTCCGTAATAGTGCATGGCGGCCCGCGCCTGCTTGACAGCGGCGCCAATCGAGAACATCCAAGGAACATCTGATTTTATTCGCAGGCGCTGATTCTCCCGCGAAGCCCAACCGGACGGCTGGATGTATCTCGAAAGACTCAATCCCCAGCAACGCATGGCCGTGGAGCACGGCACACTCACAGACGGCAGCCATGTGGCCGGGCCGCTGCTGGTCATCGCCGGCGCCGGTTCCGGCAAGACGAATACGCTTGCCCATCGCGTCGCCCATCTCATCCTCAAGGGCGCCGATCCGCGCCGTATCCTGCTGATGACCTTTTCCCGCCGGGCGGCGGCCGAAATGGGCCGGCGCGTCGAGCGTATCTGCGGCGAGGTTCTCGGCAAGAATTCCGGCATCATGGCCGATGCGCTCGCCTGGAGCGGCACTTTCCACGGCATCGGCGCGCGCCTCTTGCGCGACTATGCCGAGCAGATCGGCCTCGACCCGGCCTTTTCCATCCATGACCGGGAAGACAGCGCCGACCTGATGAACCTCGTGCGCCACGAGCTCGGCTTCTCCAAGACCGAAAGCCGGTTTCCGACGAAGGGTACCTGCCTTGCGATCTATTCCCGTGCGGTGAACTCCGAAACAGAACTGCCGCTGGTGCTGCGCGACGCCTTTCCCTGGTGCGCCACCTGGGAAAGGCAGCTTCGCGAGCTTTTTGCCTGTTATGTCGAGGCCAAGCAGAGCCAGAATGTGCTCGATTACGACGACCTGCTGCTCTACTGGGCGCAGATAGTGGCCGAGCCTCTCATTGCCGAGGATATCGGCAGCCGCTTCGACCATGTGCTTGTCGACGAGTATCAAGACACCAACAGGCTGCAGTCTTCGATCCTGCTTGCTTTGAAACCGACCGGCGAGGGCCTGACCGTTGTCGGCGACGATGCGCAGTCGATCTATTCCTTCCGCGCGGCAACGGTGCGCAACATTCTCGATTTTCCGGCGTCCTTCAGCCCGGCCGCCAATATCGTCACGCTCGACCGCAACTATCGCTCGACGCAGCCGATCCTTGCCGCCGCCAATGCTGTGATCGACCTTGCTTCCGAGCGTTTCACCAAGAACCTCTGGACGGAGCGGGAATCGCCGGAACGGCCACGGCTGGTGACGGTGCGCGACGAGAACGATCAGGCGCGTTACGTGGCCGACAAGGTTCTCGACAATCGCGAGGAGGGCGTGAAGCTGAAAAGCCAGGCCGTGCTCTTCCGCGCCTCACATCACAGCGGCCCGCTGGAGGTGGAACTGACCCGCCGCAACATTCCTTTCGTGAAATTCGGCGGGTTGAAATTCCTCGACAGCGCGCATGTGAAGGACATGCTGGCGGCTCTGCGCTTTGCCCAGAACCCACGTGACCGGGTGGCGGGCTTCCGGCTGATGCAGATCCTTCCAGGCGTGGGGCCTTCCACGGCACAAAAGGTGCTGGACCATATGGCTGAGGATCCGAGCCCGGTGACGGCGCTTGCCGCCATGCCGGCGCCGCCGCGCTCGGGCGAGGACTGGACCTCTTTCGTGTCCACCATGCAGGAATTGAAGACTGGCAAGGCCGGCTGGCCGGCCGAGATCGAACTGGTGCGGCGATGGTATGAGCCGCATCTGGAACGGCTGCATGAGGATGCGAGCGCGCGGCTTGCCGATCTCGTGCAGCTCGAACAGATCGCCGGTGGTTATGCCTCGCGTGAGCGCTTCCTGACGGAGCTCACGCTCGATCCGCCCGATGCGACTTCGGATCAGGCAGGCGTGCCGCTGCTCGACGAAGACTATCTCATCCTCTCGACCATCCATTCGGCCAAGGGGCAGGAATGGACCAAGGTCTTCATGCTGAACGTCATCGACGGCTGTATCCCTTCGGATCTCGCAGTCGGCACGACGGCGGAAATCGAGGAGGAGCGGCGATTGCTTTATGTGGCGATGACCCGCGCCAAGGACAGCCTCGATCTCGTCGTGCCGCAGCGTTTCTTCACCTATGGGCAGAATTCGCAGGGCGATCGGCATGTCTATGCGTCGCGCAGCCGCTTCATTCCGGCCACGCTGCTGCAATTCTTCGAGGTCTGCGGCTGGCCGCAAGTCAAGACCGATACGGCAGCCGCCCAGCAGGCGCGGCAAGTGCGTATCGATGTCGGCGCTCGTATGCGCGGCATGTGGCGTTGAAGCCTCTCCTGACCAGCAGGGTCAGAGCAAAAGCGGCGGCTTGGCCGGCTCGAAGAAGCGACCGATCATCTCATCATTGACCAGGGCGATCGTCGGCGGCGACCATTTCGGATTGCGGTCCTTGTCGATGACGGCTGCGCGGACGCCCTCGTAGAAATCCGGACCATGCAGGATGTGCATGCAGGCGCCGAGCTCGCGGGCAAGACATTCGCCAAGCGTGCGGCTCTGGCGGCCGGCTCTCAGCAGCCGCAAGGCAAGCTTGAGACTGGTCGGCGAACGTGTGAGCATCACACGCCGGGTTTCGGCGGCGAATTCGCCTTCTGCCGCACCCAGTGCGGATACGATGTCCTCGACACGGTTGAAGTGAAAAGCACGGTCGATCATCGCGGCATTGGCCTGTAATCTGCCCTCGCCCGGCTGCTCCGAGAGATCGCGCAGCACTGCGTCCACATCGTCCGACGAACTTCCCTCAGGCAGGTTCGTCAGGCGCTGGACCGCCTCTTCGAGACGCGAGGAAGGCATATAGAAATCGGCAAGCCCGGTATGGATCGTATCGGCGGCATTGATATCGAGCCCGGTCAGGGCCATCCATGTGCCGCTTTCGCCCGGCGTGCGGGGCAGCAGCCATGTGGCACCGATATCGGGAAAATAGCCGATGCCGGTTTCCGGCATGGCAAGGCGGGTGCGCTCGGTGACGATGCGATGGCGGCCGTGGCTGGAAAGCCCGACGCCGCCGCCCATGGTGATGCCGTCCATCAGCGCCACATAGGGCTTCGGATAGGAGGCGATCCTGTGGTTGAGGCGGAATTCCTCGCGCCAGAAGGTTTCCGCGAGACCATCGCCGGCGCGGCCACTCAGGTGAATGGCGCGGATATCGCCGCCGGCGCAGAAGCCGCGCTCGCCCTCGCCCATTACGACAATACTCGCCACGGTTTGATCGGCGGCGAACTCATCAAGCGCAGCGGTAATCGCGCGCACCATGGGGATCGTCAGGCTGTTCAGCGCCTTTGGGCGGTTCAGCCGGATGAGGCCTGCCGTGCCCCGTCGCTCGACAATGACTTCGCTCTGATTGCTGCTATCCATGATCCACCTCGCTCCTGCCCCATGAATAAACCGGGTCGGGTCGGGGTTCCAGTGGCTAGCTGATCAATCAGGCCGAGAGGGACTGCGAAACGGCAACATCGCGCCGCACCGCGTAATCGATCGCCAGTTCCAGCGGCAGTGGCCGCGAGAAATAATAGCCCTGTGCCAATCTTACGCCGATGCCTTTCAGCGACTCGGCGACATCCTCGCTTTCGACACCCTCGGCCACGGAGGCGATGCCGAGGTTCTGGCAGAGACTGGCGACGGAGCGGGTGATATTCATGCAGCGCGCATCGCGGTCGAAATTCATCACAAAGGCCTTGTCGATCTTCAGCTTGTCGAAGGCCAGGCGGTGGATGTGGCTCAAGCTCGAATAGCCGGTGCCGAAATCGTCAAGCGCGATCGAGATGCCGGCACCACGCAGCATGCCAATCACCTGATCGGCAGTGTCGAAATCGGACAGGAGTGCTGTCTCGGTGATCTCGAACTCGATGCGTTTCGGATCGACGCCGGAGCGGCTGATCATGGCGAGCAATGCCATCGATGTTTCATGATCGCAGATGTCGCGGGCTGACAGGTTGAAGGAGACGCGCAGATGCGCCGGCATGATCTTCAGTGCGTCGAGCGCCTGGCCGAAGAGAATGCGTGTTATGCGGCCGATCACCGCCGTGCGTTCGGCAGCCGGAATGAAGGCGTCCGGACTGATGCGGCCGAAGCGGGCGCTATCCCAGCGCGCAAGGGCCTCAAAACCGACGACGCGGCCGCTGCGCAGCTCCAGGATCGGCTGATATTCGAGCTTCAACTCCTTGGCGAAATTGTCGGCCTGCAGCTCCAGCTCGATCAGGTAGCGTTGTGTCAGGATTTTTTCGTGTTCCGGCGAGAAGAATTCCACACCGCCAATGCGCTTGCTCTTGACCTGGTAGAGCGCGAAATCCGCTTTCTCGTAGAGATCTTCGGCCGTGTACTCGCCCGCGTCAGGATAGACGATGCCGCAGGAGCCGGAAACGCGCACCGACCCGTCAGGAATGTCGAAGGGTTCACGTACTGCCGCACAGAGCGCCACGCCGAGGTCAGAGACGGCCCTGAGCGGCATGTCGGAGGGGAAGATGATGCCGAATTCATCGCCGCCAAGACGTGAGACGATGCCCTGATCACCCAACAACGAGACGAAGCGGCGCGCCGTCTCCTTCAATACGACGTCGCCGGCCGCATGGCCGAAGACGTCATTGACCGGCTTGAAACCATCGAGATCGACGATGCCGATGACAGGCGGTGAAGACGGATCCTGCAGCAGCATCTTTTCGAGTGACAGGAAGAAGCTGCGGCGATTGGCAAGGCCGGTCAGCTGGTCCTGCAGCGCGTTGCGGCTGTTGACGAGGTTCAACTCCTCGGCTTCGGCCTGTTTCTGCTTGAGCTCTTCGGCAAGCCGCACCAGGTGCGCAAAATTCTGGAAGTAGCTGTTGATGACGCGCAGGAACGGCAGCACCAGGAACAAGCCGCTGACCGCCGTTGCGACGAAAACCGGGTTGCCGGAAAAGAGGAAGGTCACGATCATGGCTGTGAAAGTGATGATCGTGGTGATTGCCGCGGCGAGTGGCAGATGCATAAGGCAGAAAACGCAGGAAATGCCGGTTACAATCAGGAAATAGGCGATCTGGCCCTGCTGCGAGGCGTCGCCATATTGATAGAGCGCGATAGCCCAGCCGCCGAAGCCGATCGTAAGGATAACCGCGCCTGCTAGCGTCACCTTCATCAGCCGCAGCGCGCGCTCCGGCGTGACATTTTCCTTGGCTGATATCTCCCACCAGCAGAGGCGGAAGACGCAGACGATGCTGAGGCCGACCGGAATGTAGAGCGAAAGCCAAAGAGGCGCCGACTTGATGTGGGTTATGGCCACAGCCAGCGCATTGATGACGAGCAGAACGTACAGAATCGGAATCTGCGATGACAAAGCTTCGAACTGCGCCACCAGAAACTTCGGATTATCTTTTTGCAGCCGCAATGAGGCTATGAAGTTCTTCATGATCCCTTTTCCCTTGGCCGAAACGAGCCAGAGAAAGTTTGATTATTCCTTATTCACGTAACGTCAGGTCACCCGCATCTGCGCTGGGATGGTAAATGTTCGGTTGCATTTCAGAAGGAAGCCGCAGCCAGCGCGCGATGAATGCTGTGCAGATCGTCGACGCTCCTGCTCATCAGGAAGAGTTCCCAATCGAGCGAGCTGCGGACGATGGTTTCAAGCGAGTCGTGTTTCGGTGTCCAGTCCAGCACGCGACGGGCAAGCGTTGCGTCGGCGACGACGCTTGCCGCATCGCCCGGCCGGCGTGGCGCCATGTTGATCTTGAACGAGTGACCGTTCAAGCGGGTGACCATATTCAACACATCGAGCACGGAATAGCCGTTGCCATAGCCGCAGTTGGCGACAAGTGGCCCCCTACCCAGACGCAAATGCTGGAGCGCTTTCAAATGCGCCGCCGTCAAATCGCTCACATGGATGTAGTCGCGCACACCGGTGCCGTCATGGGTCGGGTAGTCGAAGCCGTAGACGGCGATGCTGTCGCGCTTTCCGAGTGCGGCCTCACAGGCGACCTTGATGAGATGGGTCGCGCCCGATGTCGACTGGCCGGTGCGCAGTTGCGGATCGGCGCCTGCAACGTTGAAATAGCGTAGCGCCACATAGCCGAAGTCATAGGCGGCAGCAGCGTCCCGAAGCATCATTTCAGTCATCAACTTCGACTGGCCGTATGGATTTTCCGGATTGAGCGGCGCCGTCTCCTTCACGGGGACGGAGCCCTTCTGCTGACCGTAGACAGCGGCTGTCGACGAGAAGACGAAGTTACGGATGCCCGCCTTGATCGCAGCACTCAGCAGGGCGCGCGTCTTGCCGGAATTGTTGTCGTAATAAGAAAGAGGGTCAGAGACCGAGACCGGCACGACGGCAGAGCCGGCGAAATGGATGATCGCCTCGATGTCGTTTTCGATGAAGATCTTCTTCAGCACATCCGGATCGGCGACATCGCCGAGATAGAAGCGCGCGGCCGGCGCCACGGCCCAGCGAAAGCCGGTGGAGAGGTTGTCGAGCACGACGACTTCTTCACCGACATCCAACAGCGTCCAAACCATGTGGCTGCCGATATATCCAGCCCCACCCGTCACCAGAACCGCCATGTCTGCATTCCCTGTTTTATATTTTTCGGGAGCATCAGAACGGCTTTTTCCTTTCCGATTTTGTTATCAAACGGCCCCGGAAAGGCTGTGCGGCCGGTATGTTTGGAGATGTGGTTAGAGGCGCATTTCAGGCTTTGCTATAATTTTATCGACCAGCCGGTTTTGGGACGAAAACGCCTCGCGACCCCTCTTTTTAGGTTCGTTGACATCAAGCACGCGGCGGGGCAAATTAGTGTCATGAACAACTTCTCGTTCCAGGCTATGACGATGGGCATGACGACCACCCTTTGCGGTGGGGGCGTCGGCTTGTGACCTGAAACTGTTCACTTCACCCGATCCAACCCCGCCGGACACGCGCGGGGTTTTTTGTTTCTGCCCCGATGTCCGGCCCATGCAAAGGACTTCTCGTGGCACAAGATCTTCTCTCAATGCCGGTTCGTTACCCGCTTCTCCAAAACAGGGAGCGGCAACGATGAGACTCTACCTGTCATCCTATCGGCTCGGAGCCAGCGCCTTCCGGCTGAGGAAACTTCTCAATGGCGGACAGCGCGCCGCCGTCATCCAGAACGCGCTGGATTTTATTCCGGCCGAGGCCCGGCGTGCCTACGAGGCCAATATCTACGATCCCAAGGAAGAACTTGCGGATTGGGGGATCGAGGCAGACGAACTGGATCTGCGAGACTATTTTGGGCAACCGCACGCGCTGAAAGAGGCGCTCGCCGGCTTCGACCTCGTCTGGGCCGTCGGCGGCAATGCCTTTCTTCTGCGGCGGGCCATGCGGCAGAGCGGCTTCGATCGCATCATCGGAGAATTGCTACGCGAGGATGCGATCGTCTATGGCGGCTTCAGCGCCGGGGCGGTCGTTGCAACACCCTCGCTAAAGGGCATCGACATCATGGACGATCCGCAGCAGCTTGCACCGGATTACGACGAAGCAATCCTGTGGGGCGGTCTCGGACTCGTCGATTTCTCCATCGTCCCGCATTACCGCTCGGCGCATGAAGAGGCCGAAGCTGCCGAAAAGACCGTCAACTTCCTTGAAGAAGCCGGCACGCCCTTTCAGCCACTGAGAGACGGCGAAGTCATCATCGTCGAGGGCCGGAACGTGACGCTGCTACCGGTGCTGCCGGAAGCGATGCGTCGCTCCGCCTAAAGCGTGCCGCGATCTTTCAGATTCGCTTGTCATGCTTTAGGCCTCTGTTTTTCGCATGTCGTTATCGCAAAACCGCTGCACACTTTTGCGCGACATGCTTTAGAGCTTCAGGATATAGTCGCAAAGCCGCTCGGCCGCGACTGTCACCTGCGCCGGATCGCGCAGGAAGCAGGCGCGCAGAAAAAGCTCGCCCCCGGGTCCGAAGGCCGTGCCAGGGGCAAGGCCGACACCGGTCTTGTCGACGATGTCGATCGCAGCCTTGCGGCTGTCGGTAACGCCGTCGATCTTGAGGAAGGCATAAAGCGCGCCATCGGGCTTTAGTGTTTCGACCCGATTGGTGGCGATCAGTGCATCGCAGAGGATATCTCGGGTACTGGTTGCCTTGGCGATGTTCGACTGCACGAAGGCATCACCTTCGTTGAGGGCTGCGACCGCGCCTTTCTGCATGAACTGTGCGACGCCCGAGGTCGAATACTGGATCAGGTTTTCCAGTACTTGCCCGGTTTCCGGCAGCGCGACGATCCAGCCGACGCGCCAGCCGGTCATCGACCAGTTCTTGGAGAAGGAGTTGACGAAGATGATCTTGTCTTCAGGATCCATGACGTCGAGGAAGGACGAAGCACGTCCGCCGGCATAGAAATAACGCGCATAGATCTCGTCCGCCATGATCCAGAGATCATGCTTGCGCGCGAGCGCCAGGATATCGGCCAAATCCTTCTTGGTCGCGGTCCAGCCGGTCGGGTTCGACGGCGTGTTGATGAAGAGGCCGCGCGTCTTCGGCGTAATGGCGGCCTCGATACGATCAAGATCAGCCGCCCATTTACCGCCCTCGAACTGGAGCTCTACGCCAACCGACCGCGCGCCGGCGATTTCGAGCGCAGCGGCGATGTTCGGCCAGGCCGGAGTGAGGTAGACGAACTCGTCACCGGGCGAAGTCAGCGCCTGGACGGCGATCTGGATCGCCTGCATGCCGGAACCGGTGACGTAGAAATGCTCGACCGGAAGGCGGATGCCAAAATGCCTGAAATAATAGTCCGACAGCGCCTGGCGCAGTTCGGGGATGCCGCGCTGCCAGGTATAGAAAGTCTCGCCGGCGGCAAGCGCCTGGATGGCGGCCTGATTGATGAAATCGGGGGTAGGAAGATCACCCTCGCCGACCCAGAGCGGCAAAAGGCCTTCACGGCCACGGGCATAATTCACGACTTCGACGATCCCGCTTTCTGGCGCTGCGACGGCGCGCGGGCTGAGGCTGCTTATAATCGACATGCATATCTCCAGTTCACGCCTTCATAGCGGATTTGCAGATGCAAATCCCATGAGAATGCGTGATGGCATATCGATTTTCGTGATGGATGAGCCCGCCGGAGCGGACGGGCTCTCTGCCGAATCAGACCGCTGGGCGCTTGGCGAGAAGATCGCGGATTTCGGTCAGCAGCGCGACATCGGCCGGCGGCGGCGGAACCTCTGCCGGTGCTTCCTTCGCCTTGCGCTCAACCTGCTCGCGCAGAATATTCACAGCCTTGATCATCAGGAAGATGATCCAGGCGAGGATCACAAAATTGATGAGGACCGTGATGAAATTGCCGTACGCGAAAACGGCCCCGTGGCTGCGGGCATCTGCAAGGGTTGGCTGCCCATAGGCGTCCTTCGCCAGCGGAATGTAGTAGTTGGAGAAGTCGAAACCGCCGAAGATCGCACCGACGATCGGCATGATGATATCTTCGACCAGCGACTTGACGATACCGCCGAAGGCGCCGCCGATGATGACACCGACTGCGAGATCCATGACATTGCCGCGGGCGATGAAAGCTTTGAAGTCATTGAGCATCCGATCTGTCTCCCCTTGATGCATTTTCAAAGACATGCCGTTGTTTTCATTAGCTACACCTTCATCTCAATTAATCAATCGGCAATTGGAAATATTCGGACACTGCCCCCATCCGCGTAGAACTTAAGACCAAGGCCGCGGGAATTTTCAAACTTGCTGAATTGCCCTAATCTCGGACTGTTCCGGGAGGACGGCGGATTGTCCGTCGGCGGAGGGTCAATGCTTCCAGGCTGGGTCATATTTGCGTTTGCCTTGGGTTATCTTCTGCTGCTTTTCGCAGTAGCAAGCTACGGCGACCGCCGAAGCCGGAAATTCGGCGTGCCGGAAGGCGGCCGGCCTGTGGTCTATGCGCTCAGCCTTGCGATCTACTGCACGTCCTGGACCTATTTCGGCGGTGTCGGCTTAGCTGCCCATCACGGGCTGGAATTTGCCGGCATCTATATCGGGCCAATCCTCGTCTTCACGCTCGGCATGCCGCTTTTGAAGCGCATCATCGAACTCGCCAAGGCCGAGAAGCTTACATCCGTCGCCGATTTCATTGCCGCGCGCTACGGCAAGAATTCTACTGTCGCAACCATCGTGGCGCTGATCTGCCTCATCGGCACCATCCCCTATATCGCGCTGCAGCTGAAATCCATTTCAGCGACGGTCACGGCCATGGTCAATCCGTCCGACTATGGCATCGGCAGCGGCAACCTCTATTTCCTCGATCTTCCGCTGATCGTCACGCTGGTGCTTGCCTGCTTCGCGATCATGTTCGGCACCCGCCACACCGATGCGACGGAACATCAGGACGGGCTCATCCTCGCAGTATCGATGGAATCGATGGTGAAGCTCGTTGCCTTCCTGACGGCGGGCATCTGCGTCATCTGGTTCCTGTTCGACGGGCCAAGCGACCTGTGGCAGAAGGGATCGGAGAACGCCCTGGTCACCGCCGCACTCGACTATCAGACCCCGCTCAGCCGATGGATCACGCTGACGCTGCTTTCGGCCTTCGCCATTATCATGCTGCCGCGCCAGTTCCATGTCACCGTCGTCGAAAACCGCACTGCAAAGCAGCTCCGGCTCGCGGGCTTTCTCTTCCCGCTTTATCTGATCGCCATCAATCTCTTCGTGCTGCCGGTCGCGATCGGCGGGCTGCTGACCTTCGGCGGCAATGGCAATGCTGACCTTTACGTGCTCTCTCTGCCGCTTGTGGGGCAAATGCCCGTTGTCTCGCTGGTCACCTTCATCGGCGGCTTTTCGGCGGCGACCGCCATGGTGATCGTCGATTCCGTGGCGCTTTCCATCATGGTGTCGAATGACATCGTCATGCCGTTCTTCCTGCGCCGGAAGCTCGCGGGCCTTGCGAGCCAGCGCGACGACTTCGCAAAGAGCCTGCTCAATATCCGCCGCAGCGCCATCTTCGCCGTGCTGCTGCTTGGCTATGCCTATTACCGTTCGACCGATAGCACGGCAGGGCTCGCCTCGATCGGCCTGCTCTCCTTTGCCGCCATCGCGCAGATTGCGCCCGCCCTCTTCGGCGGCATGATCTGGCGGCGGGCGAATGCACGCGGCGCCATCCTCGGCCTCTCGTCCGGCTTCGTCATCTGGGTCTACCTGCTGTTCCTGCCCTCATTCGGAGGCCCGGACTATTCCTATGTGGCGAGCAGTTTCCTCGGCTTTATCTTTCCCGGCACGACGCTCTTCACCGGCCCGGATGCCGATCCGCTTGTCAATGCGACGGCAATGAGCCTGCTCGTCAATACCGCCGCCTTCATCGTGGGATCGCTGACGCGCAACGCCAAGCCGCTGGAACGCATCCAGGCCGGCATCTTCGTCAAGCGGCATTCGCGCTCGCAATTTGCCACGCGGGGCTGGAAGACCCGCATCAGCGTCGGAGATCTCAAGACGGCGATCGCCCGCTATCTCGGCGAGGAGCGCATGCAGCGCTCGCTTGCGACCTATGAGCAGACGTCCGGCCGCAAGCTGGAGGACGACCAGCCGGCCGACATGGCGCTCATCCATTTCACCGAGCAGCTTCTCGGCAGCGCCATCGGTTCCTCCTCGGCGCGGCTCGTGCTGTCGTTGATCCTGCAGAAGATCGAGGATGCTTCCTCGGACACGGCCTGGCTGCTCGATCAGGCGAGTGAAGCGCTGCAATATAATCAGGACATGCTGCAGACGGCACTTTCGCAGATGGATCAGGGCATCGCAGTCTTCGACAGTTCCAATCGGCTGACGATCTGGAACCGGCGCTTCCGGCAATTGCTGGATCTGCCGGAAAATGCCGGCCAGGTGGGTTTTCCGCTATCGGAAATCGTCAATATCCTCAGCCAGCGCGGCGATATCGCGCCGGGCGACCAGGGCCAAGCGGTGCGGCATTTCCTGACGCTCGACAAGCCCTTCCCGCTGGTGCTTGGCGGCGGCGAGCGCATCATCGAAGTGCGTTCCAACGCCATGCCGGACAAGGGTATCGTCGCGACCTTCACCGACATTACCCAGCGTGTGGCCGCCGACCGGGCGCTGAAACAGGCAAACGAGACGCTGGAGCAGCGTGTCGTCGAGCGCACCGCGGAACTGACCCGCGTCAACAAGGAGCTTGCCGAGGCGCGCGCGGCGGCAGACGAAGCCAATATCGGCAAGACCCGCTTCTTTGCCGCCGCCGGCCACGATATTCTGCAGCCACTCAATGCGGCCCGGCTCTATTCTTCGGCGCTCGTCGAACGCATGGCGCAATCGGAAAACAGCCCAATCGTCCGCAATATCGATTCCGCGCTGGAATCGGTCGAATCCATTCTCGGCGCCGTGCTCGATATTTCCCGGCTCGATACCGGCGCCATGCGCCCGCGGCTGGCGTCCGTGCCGCTTTCAGATCTGCTCGAGCGCATCGAGACCGATTTTGCTCCGATCGCCCGCGAGAAGAAACTGAAGCTCAAGGTCATGCCGACTTCGCTACGGGTGCGCTCCGATCCGAACCTGCTGCGCCGCCTGGTGCAGAACCTCGTTTCCAATGCCATCAAATATACTGTTAGCGGCAAGGTGCTGGTCGGGGTAAGGCGACGTGGCAATCAAGTGATGATCCAGGTGATGGATTCCGGCATCGGCATTCCGCCTTCGAAATTCCGGACAGTGTTCAAGGAATTCGCGCGACTGGATGAGGGTGCCAAGACCGCATCGGGCCTCGGGCTCGGCCTCTCGATCGTCGACCGGATAGCCCGCGTGCTCAATCACAAGGTCGAACTTCATTCAACGCATGGCAAGGGCACGGAATTCCGTATTCTCATGCCGCTCGATATCTCGAAGAGCACGGACGCGGCAGCAGCCGTCGTTCCCGTCGACCGCACGGCGCAGCCGCTGAAGGGATTGCGCATCCTCTGCATCGACAACGAAACCAAGATCCTCGAAGGCATGCGGCTGCTGATCGACGGATGGGGCTGCGACACACAGGCAGCGGATTCGCTTTCCGTTGTCCAGGCGCTCTCGATGCGTCAGCCGCCCGATCTTGTCATTGCCGACTATCATCTTGCCGACGGGACCGGGGTCGAAGCGATCCTGCATCTGCGGCAGCATTTCGGTGTCGATATTCCGGCCTTGCTCGTCACCGCCGACAGGACGCCGGAGGTGCGGGCTGAGGCGGAGAAGCATGGCATCGCCGTTCAGCACAAGCCGGTGCGGCCGGCGGCACTTCGCGCCTATATCACCCAGATTTCCGGCCTGAAGCGCACCGCCGCCGAGTGAAGATCAGACTGCCTTGCGCCGGCCAAAGACGTGGCCGACAAGCTCCTGGACGCGGGCGGCGGTCGGGACATCGCCGAACAGGATACGGTACATGATGGGGGCGACTACGCGATCCATCACTGCATCGACATCGGGGAACGCCTCGCCCCTCTCCTTCGCCCGACCGGCAATCGCCTCGATCTGCTGACGGGTAAAGTTGCAACATTTGTTGGCATTGTCGCCGGTCTGGGCGGAAAGCACGTCGCGGACATATTCGCGGCCAGGACCGGAAGACATTTCCTCGGCATATTGCTCGGCCCAGGCCTCCAGATCACCGGCGCCGGTACCGGTATCGGCCGGCTCCATGTCGGGGCGCAGGCGCTCCACGGCGACGTCGGCCAGCAATTGCTGCAGGTCACCCCAGCGGCGATAGATGGTGGAAGGCGTCACGCCCGCACGCGTCGCGATCAGCGGCACGGTTATCTCTGCACGGCTGATCTCTACGAGGAGGTCACGCACGGCGGCATGCACGGAAGCCTGGACACGCGCGCTTCTGCCACCCGGACGAATATTCTCTTTCACTGCCATTTCGAACCCAACCTTCACCGCCTGAAGTGTGCTGCGATCTTTCAGATTCGCCTAGCACGCTTCAGGCCCTTTTACGCAATTCCGGGTGCAAAACCGCGGCCAACAGTTCAGAAACTTTCATACATCCATAAACGCAAATTATTTGCCTTTAGACTTTGCGCGTCCTAGATAGAGCTAACGCAATAAATTAGCTTTAAGGAGCTTATATGGTCGCCGCTTCCGAATCCATCAAGAATTCGTCGCCCATGGGCTTCCATGCTCTGACGCTTGCGATCTTCTTTGGCGCATCAGCAGCGCCGACGCCTCTCTATCGCATCTATCAGGAAAGCTTTGCCGTTTCCCCCATCCTGATCACCGTGATCTTCGCAGTCTACGCCTTCGCACTGCTCGCAGCCCTGCTGATTGCGGGCTCCATCTCCGATCATCTCGGACGGCGGCCCGTCATTTTCGGTGCGCTGGTGCTCGAAATCATCGCCATGGCGCTGTTTTCCATTGCCAACGGGCCGGAATGGCTGATCGCAGCACGTATCGTACAGGGGCTTGCGACCGGCATTGCCGGCGCTTCGCTGGGTGCCGCCCTTGTCGATATCGACCGGGCAAAGGGGCAGATCGTCAACTCGCTCGCACCGCTTTCCGGCATGGCGATCGGCGCCATCGGCACCAGCGCGCTGATCCAGTATGGACCCGAGCCACTGCATCTCGTCTATGCCCTGCTGCTTGCCGCCTTTGCCGTGCAGGCCGTTGCGCTGTGGCTGACGCGAGAGACGGGCGGCACACGGCCCGGTGTCTTCAACTCGCTGAAGCCGACGATTTTCATTCCGCAGCAGGTGAAGAAGCCGCTGTCGCTGGTGACGCCGATCAATATCGCCAACTGGACGCTCGGCGGCTTCTACCTGTCGCTCGTGCCCTCCCTGGTCGCTTCGACCACCGGGAGCCGTGCGCCGCTGACGGGTGGCGCGGTCGTGGCAGCGCTGATGCTGTCGGGCGCAATCGCCGTCTTCCTGCGCCGCAACCGCAGCCCGAAAGCAAATCTCATCTTCGGAGTCGCTTCCCAAACATCAGGCATCGCAACGGTCGTCGCGGGCGTGCATCTTGCCAATGTGCCGCTGCTGCTCGTCGGCACGCTTTTGACGGGCGCCGGTTTCGGCACCAATTTCCTCGGCTCGATCGGCACGATCATGCCGCTTGCCAAGCCGGAAGAGCGGGCCGGCCTGCTTTCGGCCTTTTATATTCAGAGCTATCTCGCCTTCAGCCTGCCGGCAATCCTTGCCGGCTTCCTCGTCAAGTCGATCGGCTACGGCATGACCACAGACATCTACGCAACCGCCATCGTCCTCGTCAGCCTTGCCGGGCTGATGGTGATGCGCACGACAAGGGAGACGGCGGCGGCTTAAAGCGTGTCGCGATCCTTCAGATCCGCCACGCTTTAAGCTCTTGTTTTCGAACGTCGTTATCGCAAAATCGCACACATTTTTGCGCGACATGCTATATGCCATCGCAGGATGCGATCAGCGCCAGCCGAGCGCCGGCGCGACATATTTCAGGATCGATTCGATGACGTGGACATTGTATTCCACGCCAAGCTGGTTGGGGACGGTGAGCAGCAGCGTATCGGCCTCGGCGATCGCCTCGTCCTTCTTAAGCTCCTCGATGAGAGCATCGGGCTCGGCGGCATAGGAACGGCCGAAGATTGCCCTGGTATTCTCGTCGATGAAACCGATCTTGTCCTGCCCTTCATTGCCATAGCCGAAATAGGAACGGTCGCGATCGTTCACCAGTGCGAAGATGCTGCGGCTGACGGAAACGCGCGGCTCGCGCTGATGGCCGGCTTCCTTCCAGGCCTCGCGATAAGCGCGGATCTGCTTGGCCTGCTGGATATGGAAGGCTTCGCCCGTCTCGTCATCCTTCAGCGTCGAACTCTGCAGGTTCATGCCGAGCTTGGCGGCCCAGACGGCCGTAGCGTTCGAGCCTGCGCCCCACCAGATGCGCTCACGCAGACCAGCCGAATGCGGCTCGAGCCGTAGCAGGCCGGGCGGATTGGGGAACATCGGCCGCGGATTGGGCTCGGCGAAGCCTTCGCCGCGCAGCACTTCCAGGAAGACCTCGGCATGGCGGCGGCCCATATCGGCATCGCTCTGGCCTTCCGGCGGGTTGTAGCCGAAATAGCGCCAGCCATCGATGACCTGCTCGGGCGAGCCGCGGCTGATGCCCAGCTGCAGGCGTCCGCGGGAAATCAGATCGGCCGCGCCGGCATCTTCAGCCATGTAGAGCGGGTTCTCGTAGCGCATGTCGATGACCGCGGTGCCGATCTCGATGCGGCTGGTCCGGGCGCCGACGGCCGCGAGCAGCGGGTATGGCGAAGCAAGCTGACGGGCGAAATGATGGACGCGGAAATAGGCGCCGTCAGCGCCAAGTTCTTCAGCGGCGACCGCGAGATCGATCGACTGCAGCAGCGTATCACCTGCCGAGCGCGTCTGGGATTGCGGCGAGGGCGTCCAATGCCCGAACGAGAGAAAACCGATCTTCTTCATGATTCCATCGCTTAAACTGAAGTGTGCCCTGCACGTTTCTTGTCATGATTCCTGACAGGCATATAGGCGCTCGCAGGAGATTTCTGAACCGGATGACTGATCAAATGCGAAATCGGCGCCGCGCAGTTGCAGTACAGAACGCGGTCTATCTGGAAGCCTCCGAAAAACAGGGGAAAAATTTGTTCCCGGCCACACTATTAAGACAATTCTTAATTAGTCATATAAATTGCCGTCCGCTAAGTCGTGAAGGGAAAGCAATGAATACAGATAGTTTTGAAAAGAAAGCCGACCTGCTGCTGGTCATGGCGAACGCCCATCGACTGCGGATGCTGAAGACGCTTGCCGAGCGCGAGGTGGCGGTCAACAACCTCGCCGATATTATCGGAATCAGCCAATCGGCACTCTCCCAACACCTTGCCAAGCTCCGCAGCAGAGACCTCGTCAAGACGCGGCGCGATGCGCAGACGATCTACTACTCGGTCAAATCCGAGAGGGTCCATGTGATCCTTGAAATGCTGAGCGAAATGTTCGACGAGGGCCAGACAACGGATCGTCTGCTGGCAGGTTAGGAGACTTCGTGTCACCTGGCATTCTCCGCCGTCACCAGTTATCTGCCATAGCCTTGCCTGCTGTGCCGGGCATGAATTTTCTTTATTTCTCGACAAGCTTTGCCAGTTGCTCGGCGACCGTGCCCCAGCCGTCGTAGAAGCCCAATTCTTCATGCGTGTTGCGGGTCTCCTTATCCTTGTGCATGACGAGGGCGTTGTATTCGGTGCCTTCGGGATGATCGGCGAAGGTGATGATGGCCGTCATGAAGGGGGTTGGCGCAGGGCGCCAGCCGCCGAGGAGCGCATTGGTGAAGACGATGCGCCGGCCCTCCTGAATATCCAGGTAGCAGGCACTGAGATGATGCTGGAAGGGACCACCGTCTTCACTCATCTCAGTGACGAGAGCACCGCCAGGTTTGACGTCCATGGTGGCGACGCGGCAAAGCGCTGGCGCGGGAATCCACCATTTTTCGAATTTTGCCGGGTCGGTCCAAGCGCTCCAAACAGCGGACGGCGGGGCCTTGATGATGCGCGAAAGGGTGAGATCGAGATCAGGATTCACTTTGGTTGGGGCGTTCATTGGGACTTCTCCTCCTTCGATTGGACCGCAGTAACGAAAGCTTCGAGTCTGTCGGTTCGGGCTTCCCAGATGGCGCGCTGAGCCGAAAGCCAACCTTCGACCATCGCGAAACGCTTCTTTTCCAGCGTGCACGTGCGCACCCTGCCCTGCTTTCTCGTTTCGATCAGGCCTGTCTCTTCGAGAAGGTGGATGTGTTTCATGAAGGACGGCAAGGCCATGTCGAAAGGCTTTGCAAGGTCGCTGATGCTGGCCGGACCGGTGCCTAACCGACCGATGACGGCGCGGCGCGTGGGATCGGCCAGTGCCAGGAATATGCTGTCGAGTTGATGTGAATAGTAATCCATAAGGCTAAGTATCAGGATCCGATACTTAGCGCAAGAGCTAAGTGTTTTGAGTTGACTGTTCGTGCGCTTGCAGCAGGATTCTCCGCTCAAGCCCAGCCAGAGATGGAGGGAGTGTGAGAGCGGCGCCTGCGGCCCTCACGAGCCGGGGCGCCTCACCAATTATGCAGCCTTATCAGCGGCCGGATAGGGATCGAAACGGCTATAGAAGGTTTCGCCCTTGGCAGCCATGTCCTTCAAGAGCGGCGTCGGCTTGAAGTGGTCGCCATAGCTGGAGGCCAGCTTTTCGGCGAGGTCCACGAAGGCCTTTGCGCCGATACCGTCGATGTAGCTCAGCGCGCCGCCGGTATAGGGCGCAAAGCCGAAGCCGAGGATGGAGCCGACATCGGCTTCGCGCGGGTCGGTGACAATTCCCTCTTCCATGGTACGGGCGGCTTCGAGCGCGATGGTGACCAGGAAGCGCTGCTTCAGGGTATTGACGTCGATCTCATCGGCCGGCTTCTGCGGATAGAGGGTCTTAAGCTCCGGCCAGAGGAACTTCTTGGCGGGCTTGGCCGGATATTCGTAGAAGCCCCTGCCGTTCTTGCGGCCGCGGCGGTCGAGTTCGTCCACCAGCTTGTCGATGAGCGCCAGGTGGCGCTCGTCGACAGCCTTGGGGCCGAGATCGGCGACGGTTGCCTTGAGGATCTTCTGCGAGAGATCGATCGCCACTTCGTCGTTCAGCGAGAGGGGGCCAACCGGCATGCCGGCCATCTTGGCGGCGTTCTCGATCATCGCCGCCGGCACGCCTTCGATCAGCATGTCATAGGCTTCGTGGATATAGCGGAAGACGCAGCGGTTGACGAAGAAGCCTCTGGTATCGTTGACGACGATCGGCGTCTTCTTGATCGCGGCGACATAGTCGAGTGCCACAGCGAGTGCACGGTCACCCGTATTCTTGCCGAGAATGACCTCGGTCAGCATCATCTTCTCGACCGGCGAGAAGAAATGCACGCCGATGAACTGGTCCGGGCGTTTCGAATTTTCGGCAAGGCCCGTGATCGGCAGGGTCGAGGTATTGGAGGCGAAGATCGTCGTTTCCGGGATGACGGCTTCCACCTGCTCGATGACCGCCTTCTTGACGGCGCGGTCCTCGAAGACCGCTTCGATGACGAGATCGGCATCTTTCAAATCGGCATAATCGGCAGAGGGTGTCAGGCGGGCGAGAAGTGCAGCACCCTCCTCCTGCGTAAGACGACCCTTACCGATGGAATCCTTGACGAGGCCTTCGCCAACGCCCCTGCCCTTGGTAGCGGCCTCGATATCGCGGTCGATCAGCACGACCTCGAAACCGGCGGCGGCCGTGACATAGGCGATCGAGGCGCCCATGAAGCCGGCGCCGACGACGCCGACCTTCTTCAGCTCCGTCTTGGGAACGCCGGACGGACGGCGGGCGCCCTTGCCGAGTTCCTGCATGGAGATGAAAAGCGAACGGATCATCGAAAAGGCCTCGGTGGTCTGCAGCACCTGCGTGAAATAGCGCTGCTCGATCTTCAGCGCAGTGTCGAAGGGCACCTGCAGGCCCTCATAGACGCATTTCAGAATGGCGAGGGCGCCCGGATAGTTACCAGCCGTCTCGCGGCGTAGGATGGCGGGCGCTGCCGGCCAGAGCTGAGCTGCGGCCGGTGTCCAGATGCCGCCGCCGGGAACCTTGAAGCCTTTTTCGTCCCAGGGGGCGATAGGCTTCAGGCCATCCTTGATCATCTGTTTGGCAGCCGGGATCAGCTGATCCGGATCGACCACCTGATGGATGAGGTTCATGGCCTTGGCGCGCGAAGCGTTCAGCGACTGGCCCGTCGTCATCATCTGCAAGGCGGACTGGGCATCGGTCAGACGCGCAATGCGCTGCGTTCCGCCGGCGCCTGGGAAAATGCCGACCTTGACTTCCGGCAGGGCGATCTTGACGCTCTTGGTATTGGAGGCGACGCGACCGTGGCAGGCGAGCGACATTTCCAGTGCGCCGCCCATGCAAGTGCCGTTGATGGCGGAAACCCAGGGCTTGCCGCAGGTTTCGAGCTTGCGGAAGAGGCCAGTCATGCGGCCGACGAGATCGAAGAGTTTCT
This sequence comes from Rhizobium sp. CF142, assembly GCF_000281145.1. Classification (NCBI taxonomy): domain Bacteria; kingdom Pseudomonadati; phylum Pseudomonadota; class Alphaproteobacteria; order Hyphomicrobiales; family Rhizobiaceae; genus Rhizobium; species Rhizobium sp. CF142. The sequence goes on from NZ_AJWE01000098.1 coordinate 77,976, forward strand.
GTGCCGCACCGTCAGGATTTGCGGCTTTCTCCTGCTGGTAGAGAGTGAACATGGACTTGATCATCGACAGATCGGCGCCGCCCGAGAAGGAGGACTTGCCCGAAGTGATCACGACGCCCTTGACGGCGCTGTCGGCAACCGTGGCGTCGATGATGGCATCGAGTTCGTTCATCACCTCTTCGGTGAAGACGTTCATCGATTTGCCCGGCATGTCCCACGTGACCAGGGCAATACCATCCGCATCGGTCTCGACGGTGAAGTTGGTGTAGCTCATCGTCTCTCTCCCTTAGACGCGTTCGATGACGGTTGCCGTGCCCATGCCGGCGCCGATGCAGAGGGTGACCAGCGCGGTGTTGAGGTCGCGGCGCTCCAACTCGTCCAGCACGGTGCCGAGGATCATGGCGCCGGTGGCGCCGAGCGGGTGGCCCATGGCGATTGCGCCGCCATTGACGTTGATCTGGTCGTGGGGAATGTCGAAGGCCTGCATGTAGCGCAGCACGACGGCGGCGAAGGCCTCGTTCAGCTCGAAGAGGTCGATATCGGCAAGCGTCATGCCCGTGCGCTTCAGGAGCTTTTCGGTAACATCGACGGGACCGGTCAGCATGAGGGCCGGGTCGGAACCGATATTGGCGAAGGCTTTGATGCGGGCGCGGGGCTTCAGGCCCATGCTCTCGCCACCGGCTTTGGAGCCGAGCAGGACGGCAGCGGCTCCATCGACGATCCCTGAGGAATTGCCAGCATGGTGGACGTAGTTGACGCGCTCGACTTCCGGATGGGCCTGGATGGCGACGGCTTCAAAGCCGCCCATTTCGCCGGGCATCTGGAAGGAAGGATTGAGGGAGGCGAGCGCCTGCATGTCGGTGCCGGGGCGCATATGCTCGTCATGGGCAAGGATGGTCAGGCCGTTCTGGTCCTTGACCGAGATGACGGAATTCTTGAACCAGCCATTGTTCCAGGCATTCGCCGCGCGCTTCTGGCTTTCGACGGCATAGGCATCGACGTCATCACGCGAGAAACCGTATTTGGTGGCGATGAGATCGGCGGAGACACCCTGCGGCATGAAATAGGCCGGGAAATTGACAGAGGGGTCCATGAACCAGGCGCCGCCGGACATGCCGAGGCCAACGCGGGACATGCTTTCGACACCGCCGGCGATGACGATATCGTCAGCGCCCTGCGCAATTTTGCCGGCACCGAAATTTACGGCATCGAGGCCGGAGGCGCAGAAGCGGGAGATCTGCATGCCGGGCGCCCTGGTCGAATAACCGGCCTCGAAAGCAGCGGCCTTGGGGATGACGGCGCCGGCATCCATAACCGGATCGACACAGCCCATGATGATGTCATCGACCGTCTCGGTATTGAGACCGTTGCGGTCGCGGATTGCCTCCAGCGTCTTCGCCGCGAGGCGAACGGAAGGCACTTCGTGGAGTGCGCCATCCTTCTTGCCGCGGCCGCGGGGCGTGCGGACGTGATCGTAAATGAAAACCTCGGTCATTGTCTCATCTCCCTGGCGGCGCGGACGTGCCTGTGAATTTGGATCTTCCGGCGGGCCGGAGCCGGAGAGGGCCGCGCCTGTGGCCCCCTCATCCGGCCCTTCGGGCCACCTTCTCCCCGATAGGGAGAAGGGAATAGCTATCAAAACGCTTCGGCGGCCAGTTCCATCATCGTGTCGGCGCCGGTTTCGATGCGGGCCTTGCGCAATGCGGTTTCCGGCATGACGCGTTCCATGAAGAATTTCGCCGTGATCAGCTTGTTCTTCAGATAGTCCTCCCTGGCATCGCCGGCGGCAAGGCGTTCGTTGGCGGCTTTTGCCATGCGCGCCCACATATAGCCGAGAACGACGAGGCCGAAGAGGTGCATGTAATCGGTGGAGCCGGCGCCGGCATTGTCTGGCTTGGCCATGGCATTCTGCATGAACCACATGGTCGCGCCCTGCACATCGTTCAAGCCCTTCTTCAGGTGCTTGGTGAAGAAGCTCAGCTGCTCGTCATTGCGGTTTTCCTCGCAGAAATCGCCGATCTCCTTGAAGAGCGCCATGGCGGCGCGGCCGCCGTTCAGCGCCAATTTACGGCCGACGAGATCGAGCGCCTGGATGCCGTTCGCCCCTTCATAGATCATGGCGATACGGGCATCGCGCACATACTGGCTCATGCCGTGCTCTTCGATGTAGCCGTGACCGCCGAAGACCTGCTGGGCCATGACGGCATGATCGAAGCCCTTGTCGGTCATCACGCCCTTCAGAATCGGGGTGACGAGGCCGAGAATATCGTCGGCCGTCTGGCGCTCCTTCTCGTCAGTGGCGCGATGGGCGATATCAGACTTGAGCGCGGTCCAGAGCAGGAAGGCGCGGCCGGCCTCGTTGAAGGCGCGGATGGTCATCAGCGAGCGGCGGATATCGGGATGGACGATGATCGGGTCGGCCTTCTTGTCCGGCGCCTTGGGGCCTGACAGCGAGCGGCCCTGGATGCGATCGCGGGCGTAATTGGCGGCGTTCTGATAGGCGATCTCGGAAATGGCGATGCCCTGCAGGCCGACCATCAGGCGGGCCTCGTTCATCATCACGAACATGGCGTTGAGGCCGCGGTTTTCCGCACCGATCAGGAAGCCGGTCGCCTCGTCGTAGTTCATAACGCAGGTGGCGTTGCCGTGGATGCCCATCTTGTGCTCGATGGCTCCGCAGGAGACGCCATTGCGGGCGCCCTCCGCGCCGTCCTTGCCGACATGGAATTTCGGAACGATGAAGAGCGAGATGCCCTTGGTGCCCTCAGGCGCGCCTTCGATGCGGGCCAGCACCAGGTGGATGATGTTATCGGCCAGGTCATGCTCGCCGGCGGAGATGAAGATCTTCTGGCCTGAGATCCTGTAGCTGCCATCGGCCTGCGGCACTGCCTTGGTGCGCAGCATGCCGAGATCGGTGCCGCAATGCGGCTCGGTGAGGTTCATGGTGCCGGACCAGCTGCCGTCCACCATCTTCGGCAGGTAGGTGCTCTTCTGCTCGTCGGTGCCGTGGACGAGGATCGCAGCGATAGCGCCCTGCGTCAGACCCGGATACATCATTAGCGACATATTGGCGGCCGAGGTATATTCGCCGACGGCAGCGTGCAACGTGTAGGGCAAGCCCTGACCACCGAATTCCTCCGGCACAGCAAGGCCGATCCAGCCGCCTTCGCGATAGGCCTGATAGGCTTGCCTGAAACCTTTCGGCGTCGAGACCGTGCCATCGTCGTGGCGCAGGCAGCCTTCCTGATCACCGGAATAATTGAGAGGGAACAGGGCTTCTTCGGCCACCTTCGCCGCCTCGCCCAGAATGGCCTCCACCATGTCAGGCGTGGTATCGGCAAAACCCGGGAGATTGTTGTAGCGCTCCAGACCCAGCACATCGTTGAGCACGAAGAGCGTGTCGTTCACCGGGGCCTTGTAGATTGGCATCGTTCGAATTCCTCCAATTCGGCAACCGGATCGCTCCGGCCTTGAGACTCTCTTACAAAATATTGACGTTTGCGTAAACGTCAAATTCCGGATGCGCGCAATTTTGTGAAGTGGGTGGAGAGAGGCAACCATGCAGCGCCATTATCGCTTCAGCGGGAATAGTGCGTTGCTTCTCCGGCTAAGCGCGCTACACTCCTCTTGCGACTTTGGAGAAGCCTGGGAGGAGCTGTTTCATGAAGAGAGCGTGGCCTGCGGAGTTCAATTCCATTTTCGATACGGCGGAGGAAGTGACCATCGAGCCCATAACAGTCGAGCCGGTCAACGGCGAACGGCTTGTTGCGCATGACGAGCCTCCGGTTCTGCGCAAGGCGCTGAGAGTGCGTATTCCCATGGAAACCTACGAACGCATCTGGCCGCTGGCAGAGATGCGGTTCCGGCCGGGAGAAGGTCCCTACGCCGGCAAGGCGGTGACGCTGATCGCCACCAACCCGCACTATCACCCCTGGCACCCTGCCGATGGCGGCAGCGAGGAGAAAGTCAGCGACAGCGGACGGCATTACAAGATCGATTATCTGATCGTGCATTTCCTCTTAGATGAGGTGCGCGAAACCGTAGCAGCCTGAGCATGGATCTCACGACTTGAAGGTCCAAACCGCTTGAAGGCAGGACAGCTCCCGGAATAGGCTTGCGTGAGCAAAGTCCATCCGGGAGTGAGGTCTTGAGCGATTTCGACATTATCCGCAAACGCGCCGAGCAGAGAAAAGGTGGCGCCGATGCGCTGAAAGTGATGCTGCCGGCCATGCCTGACCATGAGGCGCTGCGCGCGCTGCCTGACGATCGCATTCTTTCTCAGATGACCCGGCGCATCTTCTACAGCGGCTTCGTTCACAAGGTCATCGACAATAAATGGCAGGGCTTCGAAGAAGCTTTCGATGGCTTCGATCCTGCCGCCCTCAACATCGCTCCCGACGAATTTTGGCATGATCTGACTGGTGATGACCGCATCGTCAAGAACGGTGCGAAGATCATGTCGGTACGCGCCAATGCGGCCTTCGTGCGCGAACTGGCGAACGAAGCGGGCAGCGCCGGCGCCTTTTTCGCCGATTGGCCGCGTGAGGATCATATCGGCCTGCTTGAAGTGCTTACCAAGCGCGGCAGCCGGCTGGGCGGAGCCACGGGTCAATATTTCCTGCGCGGCATCGGCCGCGACAGCTTCATCATGACATCAGATGTGCTCGCCTGCCTGAGGGATGCGGGTGTACCGCTCTCGACGTCCGGGACCGGCAAGAAGGATCGGCAGCTGATCCAGCAGACGTTTAACCGCTGGGCCAAGGAAACGGGGCTGCCGCTTGCCTATCTCTCGCGCATCTGCGGGCTTTCGATCGACGCGCCCGAAGCGTGAAAAAATTCCGCCCGACGGTTTTTTGAAGGGCCGGGACTGCCTACCTCTCTCGAAAGGTTCATCCGAAGGAGAAGATCATGGCCGAGTTTCCCTATCGCAGCGCGCTGATTGTCGGCGCTGGTTCCGGCATCAGCGGCTCGCTCGCCCGCAAGCTTTCAGAGCGCGGCGTGAAGGTTGGCCTTGCAGCCCGCAATATCGGCAAGCTCGGGCCGCTGCTCGACGAAACCGGAGCCAAGGCCTTCGCCACTGATGCCGCACAACCGGCGGCGGTTTCGGCGCTGTTCGAGCGCGTGGATGCTGAGATCGGCGAGCCTGACATCGTGATCTACAATGCCAGCGGCCGGGTGCGCGGGCCGATCGCCGAGCTCGATCCCGCAGAGGTGGAACAGGCAATTGCCACCAGTGCCTTCGGCGGCTTCCTCGTCACGCAGCAGGCGGCGAAACGCATGATCCCAAGGGGACGCGGCGCGATCCTGCTGACGGGAGCGACGGCCAGCATCAAGGGTTATGCGCAATCGGCGCCCTTCGCGATGGGAAAATTCGCTCTGCGCGGACTAGCCCAAAGTGCCGCCCGTGAACTCGGACCGCTCGGCATCCATGTGGCGCATTTCATCATCGACGGCGGGGTACGATCGGCGGTGAGACCCGATCGGGAGGACAAGCCTGACGGTACGCTGTCGCCCGATGCGATCGCGCAGTCCTATATCGACGTGCTGCTGCAGCACCGCAGCGCCTGGTCGCAGGAGGTGGAACTGCGGCCCTGGACGGAAAGTTTCTGATCCGGCCGGCGCGGCATATGCGCTTTCCCGAAGGCGCCGAAACCGGTAGGATCTGACTGGCTTCGAAAGCTTGGGAGGGAACGATGCTGCGCCTGGACCATGTGACGATCGATACCCGCAATGCGCCTGTGATGATGGGCTTTCTCGAGAGCATTCTCGGCGTGAAGGAAGGCTATCGGCCGCCCTTTTCCACGCCGGGCCACTGGCTTTATCTCGACGACCGGCCGGTGATCCATCTGAGTCTGACGGAGCGCGAAGGCGACTTTCCGCCCGGCATCTTCAACCATGTGGCCTTCAGCCTCTTCGAATTCGAACCGGCGCTCGCCCGCATCAAGGCGAGCGGCTATCGCTACGAATATTACGATATTCCGGAAACCGATCTCGGCCAGGTCTTCGTCTACGGCCCCGAAGGCGTGAAGATCGAGCTGCAGTACAAACGGCCGATCTGACGATTTCCATCAGTGGAAATGCGCCGAAAAGGGCAAAAGTTAAAAAATTCTCATCCGGGTTAACGAGTTCTTTACCACGTTTCGTAAAAGGTGCGCGGTGAGCATTGGCGATCTGCATTCCTTTTCTTTGTCTCGCGTTTCAGGAGTGCCGCCAAAACCTATCCAGCTTGAGGAAAGTCTAATTGACTATTTCCTTATGGATGGCGCTCTCCGACGTGTACCCCGGTATGCTTCGGAAAAGGCAATGATCGGGCCCGGACCGGGCAATCGAAGCGAGCAAGAACATGAACGGATCGCGATCACATTCTTCCCGGCATTCCGACAGGACCTCGCTCGACGCGTTGAACCGCACCATCGAAGGGCTGGAAGCGCGGATAGAAGGCCTGATGGGCAGCGGGCGCGAACAGCGGCCCCGCAATCCGACGCCCGAACGCGATCCCTACGCCAGTTCCTACGCGCCGCGCGCAGCCGATCCGCTTGCGGAAATCCGCCAGCGCCAGCGCGCGCTCGACGCTACCAGAGAAAACCGCGAGCGCGCCTATACGCGCGAAGCGGCACCGGCTCTTCTGCGCGAACCGGCTCTCGCGCCTGCCCTGCAGCGCGCTCCGGCGCCGCAGCCGGCGGCACCCGCCTTCCGTGCCTCCGATGACACGATGACTGAAATCGCCCAGGCGCTCGTCAACCTGCGGCAGGACCTGAAGCGCGACATTTCCGAAGGTGTCACGCGCGAGATGAATGCGCTGCGCACGGAACTGCGCGAGATCAAGACCAGCGCGCAGGACCGGCATTTCGCCGACGACATCCGCGCCGACATGGGTCGTCTGTCACAGAGCATTGCGCAGCTCAGCAACCGCTCGGCCGGACCGGAGGCTACCGGCCTGCGCAACGACTTCGAGGAACTGCGTTCGCTGATGGACGGGCTGGCGCGCGAGGATTCGATGCGCCACATGGAACAGCGCTGGGACAATGTGGAAAATCGCCTGGCAGAGCTCGACACGGCCGGGCTGCAGGAAGAGCTGGTATCGCTCGCCTACCGGCTTGACGACATCAAGCGGCATCTTGGCGGCATGGGCGAAAGCCCGGCCGTGCAGGCGCTGGAAGACAAGCTCATCACCATCGCCTCCGCCGTCGAGCAGTTCGGCAATCTGATCCAGCCGCACGACCGGATCATGTCCGAACAGTTCGCCGCCATGGATACGCGGCTCGACGAGATCAGCCGCGCGATCGCCGCCAGCGGACGCACTGCCACGGGTACCGACCCGGCACTGATGCAGCGGCTGGAAAACCGCCTTTCAGCACTTGGCGACCAGATCGAGCTGATGGGCCGGACCGCCATGAGTCGCCCCAACCCTGCCGACGAGATGGCAGGCCGGCTGGAAGCGCTGACGGCGCGCGTTGAAGACCTCGCCAAGACCGAAGCGACTTCGCGTCTCGACGAGCGGCTGGAGCACCTTTCCTATCTGCTCGAACGCACGCAGAAGGTCGCGCCGCAGCCGGACCTGACCGGCACGCTTTCCGACATCTCCCGCAAGATCGATGCGCTGGAAAGCGGCTCGGTCAATGATGCGCTCGCCAAGCGGCTCGACTATCTCGCACGCCGCATCGACGAGATGGAAATCCGCCCTGCCCCGGCGCCCGTTATCGACGACAGCGCTTTTCAGCGTCTCGAAGGGCGGCTCAGCGACATCGCCGCGCGGCTCGAAGAAAGCACGGCAGCTGCGCCGACCGACACACGCGCGCTGAAGAACCTCGAAGATCAGATCGCCAATCTCTCCGAACTCTTGAGCGCACCGCGCGAAAACGCCGAAGTGTCGGCAAATCTCGACCGCCGCATGGGCGCGATCGAAGATTATATCGCGACGAACGACGAGTATATCATCGAGGCGGCGCGGCAGGCGGCAGAAGCGGTGGTCGATGCCTATTCGCGCAATGGCGGAACGCAAGGCGCTGCACCTGCAGCAGCCGACATGTCGGCCCTGGTCGCGCTTGCCGAAGATCTGCGGCATCTCGAAGATCTGAGCCGCGACGGCGAAGAGCGCACCCACAAGACCTTCCAGGCCTTGCACGAGACGCTGGTACATATTGCTGACCGGCTGGATACGATGGAAGAGCGGGTTCGCCCGGCCGCCCGAATACCAGCGGCAGAAGTCGATTTCGACGTCGATCCCTACGCATTGGTCGACGCAGCCCGGGAGCAGGCTAAAGCTCCGATGATGCAGGCGCCGAAGGCTTCGCCTGTGCTGCGCACGGCCGCTATCGCCGAAGAGACGCCGCGTATGCCGGAAGCGGCGTTGGCCGACAGCACCAGCGCAATCGCCATCGAAGCCACCAGCCAGCCGGAAAAGCCTGTTGTTCCCGCCAAAGGCAGCCTGTTCGCAACCCTTGGCCGCAAGCTGATGCCATCGCGCAAGCCGGAAGCAAAGGCGGTCGCCGAGCGCACGGTCATCGATCCCGCTCCGTCGATCGATCCCGTCGACGTGATGCCGACTGAGGCGGCAAACGAACTGCTGGAACCGGGCTCTGGCGCACCTGACGTGAAGAAGATCCTGGAGCGCGTTCGAGCCAGCCAGAACGCCCAGCGCGGCAAGCCGACCACCGAAAACGATCGGGCGGACTACATCGCCGCTGCGCGCCGCGCCGCACAGGCTGCCGCCATGGAGATCGACAGCAACGCCAAGCCTGCAACGCGCGCCGAGCGTCGTGCCGCCAAGCCTGAAAAAGCAGGCAAGGGTGGCGCCTTCTCGCGCTTCCGCCGGCCGATCCTGCTGGCAGTCGGCGCCGTGCTGCTTGCCATCATGGCCTTCCCGCTTGCCCGCACGCTGACGACGGGCGAGAAGGCCCCGCCGCCGGCTGAAGTCTCGGCCCTGACCGGCGCGGCCGAAACGCCGCAGGCCAACATGGCAGCCCCTGTACCGGTTGCGCCGGAAGCAACCGCGCCGGAAATCGGGGCCCAGGCGCCGGCGATGACGCCGGAGACAACACCTCCCGAGGCGGCCGCTCCTGCGGAGCCGCAGGCGGCGACACCCGACCACCTGACCGATGCCGCGCCGCTTGACGGCGAAGGAGCCGAATCCTTCGATCAGGCACCGGTACAGGAGATGTCCGGCTTCGTTCCGAACGCGCCCGCCGCACCGGTGGCAACGACGCTGGCAGCTCCTGCTGCTGCCGCCATCATCGTTCCCGACACGATCCAGCCGCAGCCGCTCGCCGACGCGGCACGCAACGGCGATGCGCTGGCGCTTTTCGAGATCGGTGCGCGTTATACCGAAGGCCGCAACGGCCTTGCAGCCGACCAGAAGCAGGCCGCGAGCTGGTACCAGCTTTCGGCCGGCAAGGGCTTTGCGCCGGCGCAGTACCGTCTCGGCAGCATGTATGAGAAGGGCAATGGCGTCGGCCGCGACGTGCAGAAGGCCAAGGCCCTCTACGAACAGGCCGCAGCCCAGGGCAATGCCAGCGCCATGCACAATCTCGCCGTACTCTACGCCTCCGGCGCACTCGGCCAGCAGGATTATGCGACGGCCGCCTCGTGGTTCCAGAAGGCGGCCGACCTCGGCATCACCGACAGCCAGTTCAACCTCGCCATCCTCTGCGCCCGCGGCAATGGCGTGCCGGCGGATCTGGAAGAATCCTACAAGTGGTTTGCGATCGCTGCCCGCTCCGGCGACAAGGATGCCGCCCAGAAGCGCGACGAAGTGGCGAATGCCATGAAGCCGGACCAGCTCGAGCGCGCCCGTGCCAAGGCCGACCTCTGGAAGCCGCAGCCACTCGACAACAAGGCGAACGGCGTCGAGATTCCGGACGCATGGGCAAGCGGCGCTGCGCCGAAGACGGCAACCGTCGACATGAAGAAGGCCATCCGCAACATCCAGGCGATCCTCAACAATAACGGCTTCGACGCCGGCCCGCCGGACGGAGAGATGGGCGCCAAGACGGTGACCGCCATCAAGAACTTCCAGAAGTCGATCGGCCAGGAACCGACCGGCAAGGTCAACGACGACACGGTGAAGGCGCTTCTGGAGCGTAACAAACCAGGCGCCAAGGCTATCTGAGATAACCCGGCGGCACTCTGCCGCAGGGCTTTCCGCCTTTTAGGGCCAGCTGTCACAAAACCTGAAAAAAGCCGGATTATGCGGGACATATCGAGGCCCGCATCCGGCTGATCGCGCTTTTTCCCTTCGAAAGCCTCTGGCAACGATTTCACAGTAGGATGCGCCATTCGAACGGGACGTGAGACGGACCGCCGCGGCGGGCGCGGCGACAAGCGGGGTCGGCTGTGACAATCTATCTGCCCATCGCAGAATTGTCGGTGAACATCTTCATCATTCTCGGCATGGGGGCTGCCGTCGGCTTCCTGTCCGGCATGTTCGGCGTCGGTGGCGGCTTCCTGATCACGCCCCTCCTGATCTTCTACAACATCCCCCCGGTCGTCGCCGTCGCGACAGGCGCCAACCAGGTGGTGGCTTCCTCGATATCAGGGGCGATCACGCATTTCCGGCGCGGCACGCTGGATGTGAAGCTCGGCACGGTGCTGCTTGTCGGCGGTCTTTCGGGCGCGACGGTCGGCATCTGGATTTTCTCGCTGCTGCGCGCCATCGGTCAGCTCGACCTCTTCATCTCCCTGCTTTACGTCGTCTTCCTCGGCACGGTCGGCGGGCTGATGCTGTGGGAAAGCGTCAACGCCATGCGCCGTGCGGCCCGTAACGAAGCGCCAGCGCCGCGCCGGCCCGGCCATCAGCACTGGGTGCACAAGCTGCCGCTCAAGGTGCGATTCAAGAAATCGAAGATCTATCTCTCGGTGATCCCGATCGTGACACTCGGATTTTCGATCGGCATCCTCACCTCTGTGATGGGTGTCGGCGGCGGCTTCATCATGGTGCCGGCGATGATCTACCTGCTGCGCATCCCGACCAACGTGGTCGTCGGGACCTCGCTCTTCCAGATCATTTTCGTGACCGCCTACACGACGATCGTGCAGGCGGCGACCAACTATTCCGTCGATATCGTGCTCGCCTTCTTCCTGATGCTCGCCGGCGTCATCGGTGCGCAATATGGCGTGCGCGTCGGCCAGCGGCTGCGTGGCGAACAGTTGCGCGCCCTGCTCGGCCTGCTGGTTCTTGCCGTCGGCCTGCGCCTTGCAGTCGCACTGGTCGTGACACCGGAAGACATCTATTCGGTGGTCATGGGAGCGGGAAACTGATGCTTTGGCGCGTTCTTGCCCTGCTGCTCGCACTTTTGCCGCCATCGCTGGCGGCGGCACAGATGCTGCCCGGACAGGGAACACAGTCCGAGCGGGAGGGGCTGGAAATCGGTACTTCCACCAGCGAAATCGCCATCACCTCCGATTTCCGCGGGGCAGACCTAACGATTTTCGGCGCGGTGACGAATACCGACGACCTGCTGCTCGCCATCGGCCAGTATGATGTCATCGTGGTTCTGGAAGGCCCGCGCGAAGACGCCACGGTGCGCAAGAAGGAGCGGGTCTTCGGCATCTGGATCAATACCTCGTCAATGACCTTTGCCGACGTACCGCATTCCTATTCGATGTCGAGTTCGCGCTCCATCGACGACATCACGACGCCGCTCGACCTGACCGGAGAGGGTATCGGCATCGACCATATTCCGCTGCGGCCGATCGATTTTGCCGGCAACTTCAACAGTCTCAACGAATTCCGCACCGCCTTCCGGCGTCTGCAGCAGTCGGGCGGGCTCTACGAGCGCGATCCGAGCGGCGTTCGTTTCGTCTCCTCCAACCTCTTCAAGGCAAGCCTGCGGCTGCCGGCCAATATTCCGAACGGCGTGCATACGGTGCGCGCCTACCTGTTCAAGAGCGGGAAGTTCGTGACGCAGAAATCGCAGCCGCTGCGCGTCATCAAGACGGGCATCGAGCAGACGATTACCGATGCGGCGCATGAGCAACCGATTTTCTACGGCTGCTTTGCGGTGCTGCTGGCCGTGCTGACGGGATGGGGTGCCAGCCTGATTTTCCGCAAGGATTGATCGGGCGGATTTCCGCCATCGGGCGATGACTTTCAAATAAGTTCTCATCAAACGTCCGGGGACAACGACGTGCCCGGTGGCAGACGCTCGTCCCGGTGCCCGCCACAACCACCATTCAAACTCTCCCTGAACCCTACCGCTTGCATTTTGCTATCAGTCAAGCTAACTTCAAAACCAGTTGTTTATAGCAACTGGTTTTGAAGAGCATGGAGGATGAGATGAGGAAGCTTGTTGTCTGGAACCTGATGACGCTGGATGGGTACTTCGAAGGGGCGAAGCCGTGGGACATCGAGTTCCACAATCTGGCCTGGGGACCAGAGCTCGAAAAATATGCAGAGCAGTTCGGCGAGGAAGGCGACCTTTTGGTCTTTGGCCGCAAGACCTATGAGGGCATGGCCGCCTACTGGCCGAGCGCGGAGAGCGAAGACAAGATCAAGGCCTATATGAACGGCATCGCCAAGATCGCCGTCTCGCGGACCATGGAAAAGGCGGACTGGAACAATACGCGCGTCGTCAATGATCCGGTATCCGAACTGAAGCAGCTGAAGGAAGAGGATGGCAAGACGATCTTCATCTTCGGCAGCGCCGAGCTTGCCGATACCCTGCTGAAGGCGGGGTTGGTGGATGAAATCCGCATCTGCCTCGTGCCCGTCATTCTCGGTGGCGGTAATCCGCATTTCAAGCCCGCGGATGCACAGCAGCCGCTGAAACTGCTCGACTCGTCTGTGACGAAGAGCGGCGCGGTGATCCTGCGTTACGAGCCCGTCAGGGCAGAATGATCATTTGCCTTTACCGGCTGCAGCCACCAAGGCTGCGGCCGCTTCGCCCGCTGTTTCCATATAGGTGGGATCGCGATGCAGGAGCACGGCGGCAAAGGAGCCGTCGAGCAGCAGAATGACCTGGCGGGCGAGCTTTGGCGCCTCGACAAGGTGCTGTTCCTCGAAGAGAGCAGCGAGCCATTGCTCGACATTCTTCTTGTGCGCAGCGCCAACCTTGATAGCGGGATGGCCGGGCATATTGGCGAGTTCGGCCGAGGTCCTGAGATAACCGCAGCCTTTCCATTTCGGATGCCGGGCCGAGCGAGCCAGATTGTCGAAGATACCCTTCACCTTCGCCGGCAGATCCCCATCCGTTTCCGAAAACCAGCGCCGATAAACTGCAAGATTGGGCTGGTCGCGGGTTTCCAGATAGGCGGCGATCAGGTCGTCCTTGCTGTCGAAATGATAATAGAGGGTACGCTTCGTGACATCGGCTTTCTCCGCCACGGCATCGACGCTCACGGCCCGGATACCTTCGCTGTAGAACAGTTTGGCGGCAGCGGCGACGATGCGTTCGCGTGTGTCGGAAGCGGATTTGACCATGTCGGCAATGTATACCGACTAGTGAGTATCCTCAACATCAACTGTCGCCTACTGTCCCGGCCAAGTGCAGGCAAGGGGAGAGAGATATGCCGGCTGCAGGAAAACGGAGGAAGAGCGACCTTGCACAGGAGGCGGAAGCTGTCGCGATCGGCTGCCGCGACGGGGTGGAACTTCGCGGCCATCTCTGGAGTGCAGTCAGCGACCGCAGCATCGGCAGCGTTATCATCAATCCGGCAACCGGCGTTGTTGCACGCTATTATCACTATTATGCGCGCTTTCTTGCCGAACACGGCTTTGACGTGCTGACCTATGATTATCGCGGCATCGGCCTGTCGCGCCCGGAACGGCTACGCGGCTGCGGCTATCGCTGGCGGGACTGGGGCGAGCGGGATTTCGATGCGGCACTGCTTTTTATGGAAGGCCCGCGACCCGGCCAGCCGCTTTTCGTCGTCGGGCACAGTATCGGCGGCTTTCTGCCCGGCCTTTCGGTGCATGCCGACCGCATCACGCGCATGCTTGCGGTCGGCGCGCAATATGGGAACTGGCGAGACTATACCCTCGCGCACCGCTGGCGGCTGCTCCTGAAATGGCATCTTTTCATGCCAGCGGCGACCTTGCTGTTCGGCTATTTTCCGGGGCGGCGTCTCGGCTGGCTCGAGGATCTTCCGAAGGGCGTTGCGCTCGACTGGGCGTTCCAGCGGGGGTGGATCGCCCCTCATCCGTCGGCTGCCGAAAGGGCCGGTGCATCGAAGCCCTTTGAGAATTTTCATGCGCCAATCCTGAGCCTCACCGTCACCGATGACGAGATTGCGACCGTCCGGGCTATCAGGCGCGGTCTTTCTCATTATCACAACGCAAAGGTGGAAGAAGTGCTGCTGATGCCTGAAGATCTTGGATTTCCGAGGATCGGACATTTCGATCTTTTCCACGTGCGCCACGCCGCCGGCTTCTGGCTCGACACTCTGCTCTGGCTGCGGGACGGCACCAATCCCTGGCCTGGTAAAAAGCCGTCGGAACATCTCGTATTCGCATAAAAACCGCTCTTTAACGTTTACGAGTTAGTAATCTCTCGGAAACGAGAGGTTTGTGTCATGCGTACTCGTATCGTGCTCGCGGTCATCGGGCTGGCCCTGCTTGCCGGCTGCGCGACAGCGCCCCGCCAGACGAGAAATATCTGCGCCGTCTTCGATCAGAAGGACGGTCTCTTCACAAGCTGGCAGGGTGCTGCGGAGCGTGCGGAGAAGAAATACGGCGTGCCGGTGCCAATCCTGATGGCGACCATGTATGTCGAATCCGGCTTCCAGCCTTATGCGCGGCCGCCGCGCACGAAACTCTTCGGCTTCATCCCCTGGACGCGGCCTTCGACGGCCTATGGCTATTCGCAGGCGCTGAACGGAACCTGGGACCACTACCAGTCTGAAACCGGCAACTGGGCCGCAACGCGTACCAACTTCGCCGACGCGATCGATTTCATCGGCTGGTACCACTACAGCAACAGCCAGGCGACGGGCATTCAACCGAACGACGCCTACAATCTCTACCTCGCCTATTATTCCGGCCCAACCGGATACAAGCGCGGCGACTGGCGCAACAATGGCCAATTGCAGCAGACGGCACAGAAATTTGCGCGGATGGCCGGCAGCTATCAGCAGCAGTTGCAGGGGTGTAATTAGAGCTATTTCCCTCCCCCGGCGGGGAGAGGGAGAACGTGTCAGCCTCGCAAATTGCCGTATCTGACCGAATAGATCCGGTCGCGGCCGAGCAGATGGGCGATCAGCGACGCCTTGTCGAAGAGGTCCTTCATCGCCTTGTGGCCGAGGTCGAGACCACCGCTCATGACGCCGAAGGCGGGCATCAGCAGGCGGGCGCCATCGGTAGCAAAGCAGGGACGGCGGACGGATTTTTCACGGCGGCGGACGGTGGCGGCCGGATGCAAATGGCCGGCAATCTCCCCCCTCTGCAAGCCGGCCCGCGGCTCGTGGCGGAAGGTCAGGCCGGCATAGTGAAGCTCGTCCGAACAGGTGCCCGGCAGGTTGACGGTGCCGTCGGGATCGTGGTTGCCGTTGATCCAGATCCATTCGCGACCGCGGGCCATCTCGATGATCAGCGTGCGGAAGGCATCCGGCAGATGTTCGGAGCCGACGCGATCGTGGAAATTGTCGCCGAGCGAAATGACGAGTTTCGGATCGTAGCGGGAGATGACGGCGGCGAGCACAGTGAGCGTCGCCAGCGTATCGTAAGGCGGCAGCATCATGCCGCGGCGGGCAAAGGCCGCCCCTTTTTCCAGATGCAGGTCGGAGACGACGAGAATGCCGGCATCCGGCAGATAGAGCGCGCCAAGCGGATCGCAGACGGCAGCAACACCGTGAATGGCGGTTTCGACGCCCGGTATTGCGGCAAGGCCACTCATGTCGCGCGCGAGCGCAAGGCGGTTCATCACTCTCTTCATTCCTAAAATTTCAGGCCTAAAAATTTCAGGCCATCGCCTCGGCGATCAGATCGTCGGCGGCTTCGGCAAGCAGTGCATCGTGAGCCTGACCGGGCACCGATTCCTTGCCGATTTCCAGCATGACCGGCACGGCAAGCGGCGAAATGTGGTCCAGCGCCCGGTGGGTGATGTGGCCCTTGATTCGTCTCAGCATATCGCCAAGTCGGGAAATATCCAAAAGGCCGGTAGACGCATCCTGTCGTGTTGCCTGCAGCAGGATGTGGTCGGGCTCGTGGGTTCGGAGCACATCATAGATCAGGTCGGCGGAGACGGTGATCTGTCGGCCGGTCTTTTCCTTTCCGGGATGACGCCGTTCGATCAAGCCTGCGATCACGGCACAATTGCGGAAGGTGCGCTTCAGAAGGAAGGATTCATTCAGCCAGGATTCCAGATCGTCGCCCAGCATGTCCTCGTCGAAGAGATCGGAAAGACTGAGGCGGCCGTTGGCGATCATCAGGCCGAGATCTTCAAGCCCCCAGATGGCGAGGGAATAATCGGTGGCGACGAAGCCGAGAGGTTTTGCGCCTGCCCTGTCCAGACGGCGGGTGAGCAGCATGCCGAGCGTCTGGTGTGCGAGCCGCCCTTCGAAGGGGTAGATGACCATGTAACCGCGGCTGCCGCGCGGGAAGGTCTCGATCAACAGCTCGTCGCGTTTCGGCAGGAGAGATTTTTCTTGCTGCAGTGAGAGCCAGTCTCGCACCTGATCCGGCAGGCGGTGCCAGCGGTCGGGATCGTCGAGCATCGAGCGGACCTGATCGGCAAGGTAGGTCGAGAGCGGGAACTTGCCGCCGGCGTAGGAAGGGATTTTCGGATCGAAGGAATAGGCCTGGCTCACAAGCGCCTCGTTTTCCCGGATGCCTTCGAAGCGGAGCACCTTGCCGGAGAAGATGAACGTATCGCCCGGTGCGAGCTGTTCGAGGAAATATTCCTCGACCTTGCCGAGCACGGCACCGGGGCGGCCGAGCCTGCCGCCCTCGCCGCGTTTGGCCATGCGGATATTCAGCATCGGATCCTCGACGATGGTGCCGAGGTTCAGGCGATATTGCTGTGCGACCTGCGGATTGGAGACGCGCCAGCGGCCTTCCTTGGTCTTGCGGATGCGGGCATAACGCTCATAGGTGCGGAGCGCATAACCGCCGGTCGCCACAAAATCGACGACACGCTCGAATGTCTCCCAGGCAAGATCGGCATAAGGTGAGGCGCTGGTGATCTCGTCATAGAGTTCCAGCATGTCGAAGGGTTCGGCGCAGGCCATGCCGAGCACGTGCTGGGCGAGTACATCGAGCCCACCGCGGCCGACGGGGGGCGTATCCTGCGCGCCGATATAATTCGCATCGAGTGCTGCCTGGCACTCCATGACCTCGAAGCGATTGGCAGGAACCAGGATCGCCTTCGACGGCTCATCCATGCGGTGATTGGCGCGGCCGATGCGCTGGGCGAGACGTGACGCACCTTTCGGCGCACCGACATGAATGACCAGATCGACATCGCCCCAGTCGATGCCGAGGTCGAGGGTCGAAGTGGCGACGACGGCCCGCAGTCGGTTGGCGGCCATCGCGGCTTCGACCTTGCGGCGCTGGGCAACATCCAGCGAACCATGATGGAGCGCGATCGGCAGGTTTTCCTCGTTGACCGTCCAGAGCTCCTGGAAGAGCATTTCGGCCTGCGAGCGGGTATTGACGAAGAGCAGCGTCGTCTTGTGATCGATCAGCTGCCGGTAGACATCCGGGATCGCATATTTGGCGGCATGGCCGGACCAGGGGATGCGCTCCTCGGTATCGAGAATGGAGATATTGGGCTTGGCGCCGCCTTCGACGAGCACGAGGCCGGCATGGTTTTCCCTGCCCTCCTGCTGCGCCACCAGCCATTTCTGCAGATCCCGGGGCTCGGCCACGGTGGCGGAGAGGCCGATGGTCTTCAGATCGGGTGCAAGCCTGCGCAGGCGGGCAAGGCCGAGCGAAAGCATATGGCCGCGCTTTGAGGTGACGAGCGAGTGGAGTTCGTCGAAAATGACGTATTTCAAATCCTTGAAGAAGCGTTCGGCTTCCCGGTTTGCCAATAGGAGGGCGACCTGTTCCGGCGTCGTCAGCAGGATATCGGGAGGATTGAGCTTCTGGCGCTGTCGTTTGGCGTTCGGCGTGTCGCCCGTGCGGTTCTCGATCGATATCGGCAAGCCCATCTCGGTGACAGGCTTCATGAGATTGCGCTCGATATCGACCGCCAGCGCCTTCAGCGGCGAGACGTAGAGCGTATGAATGCCAGTGAAGGCCGAGCCCGGCGGGATCTTGCCGCGGCGCGTGAGGTCGGTCAGCGACGGCAGAAAGCCGGCGAGCGTCTTGCCGGCGCCGGTGGGCGCGATGAGCAGCGTGCTCTCGCCAGCTTCGGCACGGGCCAGCAGGTCAAGCTGGTGGGCGCGCGGGCGCCAGCCCTTTTCCGCAAACCAGCGGAGGAAGGGTGTAGGCAAGGCAAGGCTGGTTTCGGCATCGATCTGATCCACGGGGCAAATGTAGTTCAAACGCGGACGAATAGAAGCGGTATTGACTCCCCGGTATAATCGTGGATAAATAATATCCATGATTAAAGGAGATCAGCTGTGAAGCTTGGTGACGGCGTCGAACAGAGCATTCATTGCACGGCGGTACTATCAGGGCTTTCGGCGGGCGGCGTGCTATCGGCAGCAGCGCTTGCCGAATATCACGGCGTATCGACGAGCTATCTGCTGAAGCACCTGCAGGCGCTTTCGGGAGCCGGAATTCTGGAGACCGTGCCGGGGCCGAAGGGCGGTTACCGGCTGGCGAAGAAGCCGGAAGACATTTCACTGCTCGATATCGTGCTTGCGGTCGAAGGACCGGCGCCTGCCTTCCGATGCGCCGAGATCCGCCAGCGCGGACCGAATCCGCTGCCGCAGCGCTATTTCACCAAACCCTGCCAGGTCACGGCGGCAATGCTCAGAGCCGAGCGCGCCTATCGCGCCGAACTCGCGAGCACCAGCATCGCCGACATTCTGACAGAGCTTTCCGCTGATGATGACGGCGGGATCGCAGCCAGAGGCTGCGCCTTCATGGACATGCATGAACGAAAAGTGGCTCGCTGAGCCCCCAACCCAAACCCCCAACCCAAGGAGAAATACCATGCAAGCACGTTTCAACTTCGGCAAAGCCGCTCCGGATGCCTATAAGGCTGTCGTCGCTCTGGAGCAGTATGTGCAGGAATCCGGACTGGATAAGCGCTTCATCCACCTGATCAAGCTTCGCGCCTCGCAGATCAACGGCTGCGCCTATTGCGTCGACATGCACGTGAAGGAAGCGCGCCATCACGGGCTTTCCGAACAGTGGATCAACCTGATGTGCGTATGGCGGGAATCGCCTGTCTATGACGCCCGCGAACGCGCGCTGCTCGGCTGGGTCGATGCGGTGACGAAGATTGCCGAGACCGGCGCACCGGATGCCGATTACGAAGCCCTGAGGGCGCATTTCTCCGAAGAAGAAATGACCAAGATCACGGTTGCGATCGGCACGATCAATATCTGGAACCGGCTTGCCGTCGGCTTCCGCAGCCAGCATCCGATCGATACGCCACAGAAGGCGGCCTGATACCTCTTTGCTGACAAGGGGCTTTGTCCCGGTGACCGACCCGAGAGATCGGGTCGGTTGAATAATTCATCGTCTGTGGTGCGTATCGGACCTCACGGCAACGGCTTCAGGCAATTTGCCCGAGAGGTCCATGCTGTTGAATATGTCGCGAACGACCTTGGCGATTTCCTTTGCGGAAGAGCCTTTGGCGTATTCTTCCTGCATGCGGCGTCTGACAAGCTTTTCCAAATCTGACATAGCTCACCTCATCATATCCGGCGCGAGGAGAAGTGTCGCGCCAGGACCGATCACGGGCAAGTTACGTTTTGTTTATAATGGCTTACCGATTTGTAACGTTGGAACTGCCTAGAGCGCGATGTAGCGGTCGGCCCTGTGGTTGACGGCGACGAAGAGGTTGAGGACCACGGCACCGAGCACGGAATAGAAGACGACCGACGGCGTGGTGACGAAGAAGGCGGCAGCCAGAACGCACATGTCGATGGCGAGCTGCACAAGGCCGGCACGGATGCCGAAACGCTCCTGCATATAGATGCCGAGAATGCCGACGCCGCCGAGGCTGGCGCGATGGCGATAGAGCGCCAGAAGGCCGTAGCCAATCAGCAGGCCACCAAGGAGAGCGGCCCAGGCCGGATGAATGGCAGCGATTTCCATGACCTTCGGCTGCAGGCTGGTGAGCACCGAAGTCAGGCCGATTGCGACAAAGGTCTTGATCGTGAAGGCGATGCCGAGCTGTTTCCACGAGAGGTAGAAGAAGGGCAGGTTGAGCAGGAAGAAGGCGAGGCCGAAATTCACGCCGAAAGCGTAGTGCAGCAGGAAGGCAATGCCGGCGGTGCTGCCGGTGAGAAGCCCGGCGCTGGCGAGCACATAAAGGCCGAGCGCAGACACGAGGCTGCCGGAGAATATGCCCTGGACGTCCTCGACCGGCGTGTGACGCGTCGCGGTGGTATTCCAGAAGCCGAGGGCATTGATGAGCTGGCTCATGACGCGATCTCCGATAGCGGCTGCTCCGGGCCGGCCGGAGGAAGAGAAAATGTAAGATGGATGCAGTGTGTGCTACGCTTTGGGGGGGCGCGTCGCTTCTCGCGGAATGGCCGGATTATCAGGCCTTGCAAGGTTGCACGCAAGCGAAATATGTAAGCAATGCTGACCTATTTTAAAATCGCAAGAAATATACGTTCAGGCAGCCTTGCGCGTAAGGAACAGAATGCCGGAAACCGGTTTGCCGCCATCTTTGCGAATGATAGTTTTGACGATATCGAGGATTTTGAGACCGTGCGCCGCTGCAAGCCCTTCGACATAGGTCTGCGAGTGGGCATAACGCAGTGACGGGGCCAGGCTGAAGCCATCGCCTTCGCCGCCATCCTCGACCGAAAAGACAAAATCGGCGCCCGCCACGGCGAGGTCGTCGACGATCGCAAAGACGCTTTCCAGATTGCCGAGATACATCAGCACATCGGCGGCGGTGACGAGATCGGCGCGGTGCCGCCCGCCATCGGCAAAGAGACCGGAGGCTTCGGGCGCCAACGACAGGTCTGCCTGGGCGAGATGGTCGTAGATATGCTTTTCGGCAGCCTTCGCCAGCATGTTCTGCGACAGGTCGAAGCCTTCGAGCTCCGTAACTTGGGCGCGGATTTCAGGGCCGAGCAGGCCCGTACCGCAGCCGAGATCGACGGCACGCCGATAGTGCCTTCCAGTCGATGCGACGAGCGCCGCAAGTTTCTGCGGAACGGAATAGTCCAGCTTCTCGACGAGCGAAGTCTCGAAACGATCGGCATAATCGTCGAAGAGGCGTTCAACATAGCGGCTTGGCGGCTGGGCTGGCATCTCAGTGTCGCCGAGCAAGGCGAGTTTCAGGCCTGCGCCGAAAATGTCCTCAGGGTCGAGTTCCAACGTGCGGCGATAGGCTTCGACGGCAGTACCCACCCTGCCCGCCTTCTCGCGATAGGTGGCAAGGCGATACCAGCCTGCCGCCCAGGCGGGCGCGAGTTCCAGCGCCTGTTCCATCAGCTCGGCCGCCGCTTCCGCATCGCCGCCCTCGGCCAGCATCTTCGCGTAATCGGCACGGCGGTCGGCGATGACATCGCCGGAGGAAAGCTGGCTTGGCTGCATGATTGGACCCTTTGGCTGGCGGCATTTGGCTTCGGCCACAAAAAAACTCAAGTCCTATTTCAGAGGCGGTGCTGTCTTGGCGGAAAAGGCTTGCGGGCGAATCGCCGCGACCGTATCTCAAGGCAAACAGGAGATGGCGCATGTCCGATCAAGTGAACAGGTTCCTCGGCGATTCCATTGGCCGCACGATCATCAAACTTTTGGTGGTGTCGCTGATCGTCGGCTTCGTCATGGCCATCTTCGGGCTGACCCCCTGGGAACTTATCTACAACTTCCGTGATTTCGTGATCCATCTGTGGCGGCAGGGCTTCTCTGCGCTCGGCCGCGTCGGCGACTATCTGATCCTCGGCGCCACCATCGTCATCCCGATCTTCATCATCATCCGTCTTTTCAGCTATCGCAAATAACATGAGCTCAATCATCCTTTCACGCCGCGGCCTGCTGCAACTTTCCGGCCTCGCACTGGTGGCCGGCATTGCCGGCTGCACCACGACCCCGAAATTTGCGACCACGCCTTCCAATGCCGCAGACGAGACCGCCTCGGCACTGCCGCTCGTCAACCAGCTTCGCGCCAAGAACGGCCTGCCGCCGCTCAGCGTCGATCCGCATGCCAGTGCTGCCGCCATCTTCCAGGCCAAGCGCATGGCAAGTGCGGGCAGGATGAAGCATCTGATGGGCATGACGGACAGTTTCGGCGCCCGCGTGAAGGCGAGTGGCGTTGCCCTGCCGGCCGCCGAAAATATCGCTTCGGGCCAGCAGAGCGTCGATGCGGTCGTCACCGCCTGGATCAACTCCCCCCACCATCTGGAAAATATGCTCGGACGCTATAGCGGTATCGGCGTTGCCGTTGCACATAATACGTCTTCCAAGAATCTGCCCTATTGGGCAATGGTGCTTTCCAGCTGAGGCTACCCCGCCTCTTTCCCCAAGAGGCGGATATGGATACCGGCAGACCTAGAAACGCATTGGCCTTCGACGTGACGCACCGGCTGGTGCTGTCGATCGCCATTCCGATGACGCTCGGCTTCATGACCACGCCGCTGCTCGGCATCACCAATACCGCCGTGGTCGGCCATATGGGCGATCCGGAAGCGCTGGCGGGGCTCGCCATAGGCGCCATGCTGTTCGACCTCATCATGGGCAGCTTCAATTTCCTGCGGGCGTCTACGACCGGGCTGACGGCACAGGCGCTCGGGCGGCGCGACGCGCATGAGCAGCAGGCCGTCTTCTGGCGGGCGATCGTCTCGGCGCTCGGCTCCGGACTGGCACTTCTGGTGCTGTCACCGCTCCTGATCCTTGTCGGGCTGAAGCTGATGGGGGCCGAGGGACGGATTGCCGAGGCGACCAGCACCTATTTCTCGATCCGCATCCTTGCGGCGCCGGCGGCCCTTGCCAACTACGCCCTTCTCGGCTTCGTCCTTGGCCGCGGTCAGGGTCGGACCGGGCTCATGCTGCAGGCGCTGATCAACGGCATCAATATCCTGCTTTCCATCTATCTCGGGCTTTCGCTCGACTGGGGCGTCTCGGGTGTCGCCTGGGGCACGATGGCGGGTGAAACGGCAGGGGCGCTTGCCGGTCTTTTCATCGTACTGCGCGGCTTCGACAGGGCACATCGGCCAAGCCGGACGGAAATCTTTTCGCGCAGCAAACTCGCCGAGCTTTTCGCGCTGAACCGCGACATCCTGATCCGCACCTTCGTGCTGATCGGCTCATTTGCAATCATGACCCGCATCGGCACCAGCTTCGGCGCCATAACATTGGCGGCCAACGCCGTGCTGATGAATTTCTTCCTATTGTCGGGCTATTATCTCGACGGTCTTGCCAATGCCGCCGAGCAGATCACCGGCCGGGCGATCGGCGCGCAATACCGGCCGGCCTTCGACCGCGGTTTGAGGCTCACCACCCTCTGGTCCTTCGGGCTGGCGGCGATCATTTCCGCCTTCTTCTATTTCGCCGGCCCCTCTCTGATCTCCGGGCTGACCAGTTCGCCTGATGTACAGGCAGCGGCCGAGACCTATCTGCCCTGGGCGGCGGTAACGGGGCTGACAGGTGCGCTTGCCTTTCTGATGGACGGCGTCTTCATCGGCGCGACATGGTCCGTCGACATGCGTAACCGCATGCTGATGTCCTTTGCAGGATATCTCGCCATGCTTGCCGTCTTCGTGCCGCTCTTCGGCAATCACGGCCTGTGGCTGGCGATGAACGCCTTCCTGCTGTTTCGCGGTTTCTTCCTGGCGGTGCTGATCAAGCCGCGCGCGGCTCAGACGTTCCGCGCGGCCCAGTAATCCATGCGGCTATCCCTGAGATCGCGGATCGAGGCAACCTTCTCGCGATCTAGCAGCTTCGACAGGCCACGCACGATCGTGCCGGGAAGGCCTGGGCCTTCATAGACCATGCAGGAATAGAGCTGCACGAGATCGGCGCCGGCCCTGACCTTTTCCAGTGCCGTTTCGGCCGAGGAGACTCCACCGACACCGATGATCGGCAGGGCCGCACCGACGCGTTTACGCATCTTGGCGAGCACGACCGTGGATTTCTCGAAGAGCGGTGCACCGGAAAGGCCGCCGGCCTCCTTCGCCTGGAGCTGATCCTTCAGGCCATCGCGGGAGAGCGTCGTGTTCGAGACGATAAGGCCATCAAGCGCATGCGACAGCGCCTCCGCGGCAATGTCATCCATGCCTTCTTCGGTAAGATCAGGGGCGATCTTCAGGAAGACCGGGATTTTTCGACCGGCCTTTTCAGCTTCCTCGTCGCGTGCCGTCAGCACGGCCGACAGGAGAGCCGCGAGGCTTTCGCGCGCCTGCAGATCGCGCAGGCCCGGCGTATTGGGCGAGGAAATATTGGCGGTGAAATAGCGGGCGACCGAATAGAAGCGGCGGATGCCGGCGACATAATCGGCGATACGGTCCTCGCTGTCCTTGTTGGCACCTATATTGACGCCGACAATGCCAGCGCGGCCGATCTGCGACAGACGGCGGAAGGCCGCTTCATGACCCTCATTGTTGAAGCCGAGGCGGTTGATGACGCCTTCATCCTCCACCAGGCGGAAGATGCGCGGGCGCGGATTGCCCGATTGCGGCTTCGGCGTGACGGTGCCGATCTCAGTGAAGCCGAAGCCGAGTTTCAGCAGTGCTTCCGGCACTTCCGCGTTCTTGTCATAGCCTGCCGCCATACCGAGCGGATTGGCAAAGTCGAGACCAGCAACGGTCTGGCGCAGACGCGGATCCGGCGTGATGCGGCAGGCGGGCACGACGCCCGATTTCAGCGCCGCGATCGACATGCCGTGCGCGGTTTCCGGATCGAAGAGGAAGAGTCCCCGGCGGGCGATGCGCTTGAAGGGATCGATCACGGGGCAAGCTCCGGGAAGATGTGAAGGCCGGCATCGTCGAGCGGCAAAGGCGCCTCCCAGAGCACGGCCGAAAGCGGCAGATCGGCATAGAGATGCGGGAAGAGAGCACCGCCCCGCGAGGGTTCGAAGACCAGCTTGTCACCGAAATTACGACCGTCGATGGCAACTAGGACAAGGCCAGTCTGGCCGGCAAAATGCAGGGCTGCCGTCTGCTTGACCTGGTCTGCCGTCGAGAAATGGATGAAGCCGTCCTTGATATCGATGCCGGCGCCATGAAAAACGCCGGTTTGTCTGGCTTCCTGCCAGAGCGCCTCCGGCACGATCTTGTAAAGGGTCGGTGTCGCGGTCATGATAATCCCGTTGGCTGGCCTTCTTATTGAGGGCTTTGCCCCAAAGAGACGGCGATGTCCACGCCTGCGGGCGCAAAAACGGGCAGTCACCACGCTTTGCGGAGGATGAGACGATGAAGGCATTTGCAATCATGCTTGCCGCCGGTCTTCTGCCGCTTGCGGCATTGGCGGCGGAGCCGGACGCAGCCCGCTTCCAGCTCGAGCGCAGCGGCGACCATTTCGTGCGCCTCGACCGGCAGACGGGGGCGATGTCGCTCTGCACCGAAAAAGACGGGGCGCTGGTCTGCCGGATGGCTGCCGATGAACGCGCCGCCTATGAGGACGAACTCGACCGGCTTGCCGACCGGGTGAGCGCGCTGGAGAAGAATACAGCCGCCCGGTCCGCCTTGCCGACGGATGCGGAAGTCGACCGCTCGATTGGCATCATGGAACGGATGATGCGCAGTTTCATGGGTATAGTTCGGGAATTCCAGGCGGAAGACGGGGCCAATGCCCTTCCGCAGCGGAGTTGATCTGGTTATATTCATATAAGTAGGGGGTCATGTTCGTGCGAGGAGCCGGACAGGACTGACGGGATCGAGCTCTTGGGAGGGAGTTTTCGATGCAGGAACAGACCATCATCATCGCTGACGACCATCCGCTTTTCCGCGACGCGTTGCGGCAGGCGGTGACCGGCATGGACGGACGGCAGGAGATCATCGAAGCCGGGGATTTTTCCGCGGCAAGAACGGCTGCGGGAGAGCACCCGGATGCGGACCTGATGCTGCTCGATCTTGCCATGCCTGGAGTCAGCGGTTTTTCCGGCCTGATGGCGCTGCGCTCCGAATTCGTCAGCCTGCCGATCGTCATCATCTCGGCGACCGATGACGCCACGACGATCCGCCGGGCGCTGGAGCTCGGCGCTTCCGGTTTCATTTCGAAATCCTCGGGCATCGAGGATATCCGCCGCGGCATCCTGACAGTGCTCGCGGGCGACATTGCCACGCCGGAGAGCTATCGCGACGGACAGGAACAGGATCCCGATGTCGCCGACCTCATCCATCGCCTGCACACGCTGACACCGCAGCAGAGCCGGGTGCTGACCATGCTCGGCGAAGGACTCCTAAACAAGCAGATCGCCTATGAGCTCGGCGTTTCCGAAGCGACGATTAAGGCACATGTCTCGGCAATCCTCCTGAAGCTCAACGTCGACAGCCGCACGCAGGCGGTCATCCAGCTCGGCAAGATCAATATGGCGATGGTCGCCTGAGCCTGCGCCCTACAGGCATCGGCCCGAAAATCGGATTCGATTTTCGGAAAGCCTGATGCGTAGATTTAAACAGTTAGAGCGTCCTTTGTGCGTCCGAATGGACGCACGGCGCTCTAAAGAGACAGGATTTTATTCCTCATTTTCACTTTACTCGGGGAAGTGCCTCGGTTAATCTGCCGGCGATAGAAAGCGGCCGGATGGACCGCGGAACCGGACGCATATGCTGTCACATGACCAGATCTGGGGAGCGATCGACAGGCTTGCCGAAGGGCATGACCTGACGCCGTCCGGTCTTGCGCGGCGGGCGGGCCTCGATCCGACCTCCTTCAACAAGTCCAAGCGGCTCTCGGCAGACGGGCGTCTGCGCTGGCCTTCGACGGAATCCATCGCCAAGGTGCTGGAAGCGACGGGGGCGAGCATGGAGCAGTTCCTCGGCTTCATGCGGCCGGCGGGTGCTGCCGCCGCCAGCCTGCCGGAAGGTATTTTTGCCTCGCAGGGAAGCTCCATTCCCCTGCTCGGCTTTGCGCAGGCGGGCGCCGGCGGCTTTTTCGACGATGGCGGTTTTCCTGCGGGCCAAGGTTGGGACGTGGTGGAATTTCCGGCTGGCCCGTCGCAGAAGGCTGGCGTCTATGCGCTCGAGGTACAGGGCGAAAGCATGATGCCGCTCTATCGCGACGGCGATGTGCTGATCGTGGAGCCCGGTGCGCAGGTGCGCCGCAACGACCGTGTCGTCGTCAAGACACGCGAGGGCGAGGTCATGGCCAAGGTGCTTCTGCGCCAGAGCCCGCGCTCCATCGAATTGCTGTCGCTCAATCCCGAACACCCCAACCGGACGATCGAGCTTTCTGACATCGAATGGATTGCCCGTATCATCTGGGCCAGCCAATAGGAAAATAATCATGCGCCCTGCAGCCTTCATCACAGGTATCGCGGGGATGGCGGTTGTGGTTGGTCTGCTCTTGGCCGGGCAAGCGCGGCTCAATGGAGGCGGGGGCCTGTCGTCTGACGCCGAGGCCGGAAGCGTAGCTGCGGCGCTGCCCGATACAACCGCCGATGTAGCAAAACCGCCCGTATCGCTCACAGACGAAGATGCCGAATTGATCGCTCGGGCAACGGAGCCTGCGCCGTCAGAGCCGGCAGCGGCTCCATCCAAAAACACAGCCGGGGCCTCTTCCGAAAATGCGCCAGCGGATGCAACGGCGCAAAGCGCTCCTGCGCCGACTGAGACGCCATCAATTGCGCCTGCTGGAAAGGACAGCGTGGAACTGCTGCGGCCGACGGTGGAGAGCGCCGGCATTCTCTCTTTCGGCAAACGCAGGCTGCAGATTGCCAATGTCATCGAGACGCCCGCCGACAAGAGCTGCGGATCGGATGGCAAGCAGTGGCCGTGCGGCATGATGGCGAAGACGGCGCTGCGGCTTTACCTGCGCAACCGCACGATCGATTGCGATCTGCCTTCCGATGCGTGGGAGGACATGGCGCGTGCGGCCTGCCGGCTGGGGCAGCAGGATATCGGCGCATGGCTGGTTGAAAACGGCTGGGTGGAAGCGCAGCCGGGCTCACCGCTTGCCGCTGCCGGCGAAAAAGCAAAACAGGCAAAGCAAGGCATTCACGGCGAGGATCCGCGCCGCAGGCCGGCGGCTGCACCCCGGCCCGAAACCGCTGCTCCCTTGTAATAAAGACCGCCAATTCCTAATCTCCGCTCATCGAAGAGGGAATCAGACATGAATAAGCCGCTTTCCGCCCATGACGCGCTGATCTATGTGATGGTGATGGCATCCGCCGTCGACAGCACCATGAACGACCGGGAAATGGAGAGGATCGGTCAGCTCATCGGCTTCCTGCCGGTTTTCCGCGATTTCGACGACGACAATCTGATTTCCATCGCCCGCGACTGCGCTTCGCTGCTGGCAGGCCCTGAAGGGCTTGACGTCGTGTTGGAGACCGTTCGCGATACGCTGCCTGCCCGTCTCTATGACACGGCCTATGCACTGGCGGTCGAAGTCGCCTCGGCCGACCTTTCCGTCAAGGCCGAAGAACTGCGGCTGCTCAGCCTGCTGCGCGACCGTCTCGGCCTCGACAAGCTGACCTGCGCCGCCATCGAGCGCAGCGCGATCGCCCGCTTCCGCAAGGGCTAAAGCTTCATCGGGTTTAGAGCATTTCCGTTTTTCTTCGAAACACGGAAATGCTCTATCTATTTGTTTTTACGCAATTCCGGACGCAAAACCGCTACACACTTTTGCTGGAATTGCTAGTAGAGCCCGTAAGGGAAATAACGCAGATAGATTTCCTGCAGGCGGCCATTGCGCGAGAGCGTTGCCAGCGCATGGTCGATCGCCGCCGTCAGCACGCTGTCGTTCTGGCGCAGCATGATCGTCATTCCCTCGCCCAGGAAATGCTCGGACATATAGGGACCGTCGAACAGGGCGCAGCATTTGTCCGACGCTGACGAAGCGACCCAGAAGGAAAGCTGCAGCGCATCGGCAAAGGCAGCCTCGATCTTGTGTTCCTTCAAGGCCGTCAGCAACGCTTCCTTATTGTCGAAGGGTTGAGCCTTGATGGCCGGGAAGAAGGCAGCAAGCATCGCCTCATGCACAGTGCCCTTGACGACGCCGACGGAATGGCCGGCGAGGCCGGCAGCCGTCGTTCCGGTCACGGAGGCGCCCACGTTGCGGACGAAGCGGGCCGGCAGCATCAGATAGGGGCGGGAGAAGAGGAATTCACGGCGCAGCTCGGGCGTAACGGCAAGGCCGGCAATGACGGCATCGCCCTGTAAGCCGGCGAGCGCCTTCTGCAGGTCGGCAAAGGGCAGCGCCTGGATCTGGCACTTGTCGGCGATCTCCAGCTCGGTGCAGATCTCGCGGGCGAGATCGACGTTGAAGCCGGAGAGTTTGCCGTTCTGGTCGGTGAAATTGAAGGGCGGGAAGTCCACCGAGGTCAGGAAACGCAGGCGCACGAGCGAGGAGAGATCGGGCTTGGCCAGACGCTCGCGGGAATCGAAAAGCAGTGGCACGGACAGGCCCGATTGCTGCGCAAAAGCGGAAAAAGCCGAAAGCAGTACAACCGAAAATAGGCAAAGGACGAAAATCCCTCTGGGAACCAGAAACGCCGGTCTAGATTGCACCATTATAACCTGCCTCGGGAGTAAGAGCGGCGCTTGGCCACAGGCCGAGATGTAACAGAATCGCGCCCAACGGGGAATATAGCCTGGCGGACGGCAGACGGCGATCGGACAGAATTGCGATACGCGCAGGCCTTCAGAGCAAGTCTTTCGGAAGACACGGCTCTGCGCCAGCCACACAAGAAATTCCGCATAAATTGCATTTTTCGAACACCCAAGCACAAATGACAACTATGCCCTCAAAATTAACGGGCAATCCTCCGAGCCCGTTAGCGCGGAATTAAGCAATATCCGATCTTATTTGTTACCGACGACACCGACCTCACCGGCCGACCGCATGATGCGCATGTCGAACCTCTCAAGGTATCTCCCACACCGCAATACCGAAGAATTGTTCTGCAACAAACGATTTCAAAAGCACCGGGTTCGCAACACACCCGGCCAATCGGGTGACATTTCCATGCTGAAACATCTGAAAATCCGCACAAAAGTCATATCGGTCGTGGCGCTCCTGGGGCTGATCACCATGGCCGGACTGATCTATGTCATGTCCGAATTCCGCCGAACGGACGCGGCCTACAGCGCCTTCATCGATCATGAGGCGCTGGCCTCGATGCTGAGCGCGCGAGCGAGCGCATCGGTCGTCGCCTCGGTGCTGCAGGTAAGCCTGCTTGCCGACATGAAGCCCGATACGCCGGCATTCCAAACGGCGGTCGCCGCACCGAGCAAGCTGCCGCAGGCACGCGACCGCATGAAACAGGCGCTGGCGCTTGTGCCCAGCCGCAAGGCGGCGATCGATGAAATCCAGGCCGCCATCGATGAAATCGAAACTCTGTCGAACAAGATCATCGAGCAGAGCAAGGCCAAAGACAGCGCCGGCGCCCTGGCGAATGTCGCCCTGATCAATGCCAAGCTCAACGCGCTGACGCCGAAGATGATCGCCAACAACGATGCGATGATGGCGATGCTCAACGAAGGCGGCGACGCTCTTTCGGCTTCCGTCAATGAGCGGATCGTCTTCTGTTTCATTCTGATCGGCATTGCGGTTCTCGCGGCTGTCGGGATCAGCGTGGCCGTGGCGCAGATCGGCATCGCCGGCCCCATGATGCAGTTGCGCCTGCGCATGACGCGGCTTGCCGAAGGCGATACCGCGAGCGAGATCAGCGGTCTCGACCGCGGCGACGAGGTCGGCCAGATGGCCAAGGCCGTCTCGATCTTCCGCGACAACGCGATCGAGCGTGCTCAGATCGAGGCGCGTGCCGAAGCCGACCGCAGCCTCAGCGACAGCGAGCGCCGTGAACGCGAAACACAGAAGGCCGCGGAAGCCGCCGATCTCGAGCGTGCGGTCAATGCGCTCGGAGACGGCCTGCGCCGGCTTTCGGCGGGCGACCTCCTCTCACATATCGAAACGCCTTTCGTCGCGCATCTCGACGCGCTGCGCCAGGACTTCAACAATTCGGTCGAGAAGCTCAACGAAACCCTGCACGCAGTTGGCTCCAACGCCCGTGCCATCAGCGCCGGTGCCAACGAGATCCGGTCGTCCGCCGATGAGCTTTCGAAGCGCACCGAACAGCAGGCCGCTTCCGTCGAAGAAACGGCAGCAGCCCTCGAGGAAATCACCATAACGGTGAAGGACGCGGCAAAGCGTGCCGAAGAGGCAAGCCAGCTCGTCGCCCGCACCCGCCTTGGTGCGGAGAAATCCGGCGACGTCGTCCGCAAGGCGGTCGCTGCCATGCAGCAGATCGAGCAGTCCTCCGTCGAGATCGGCAATATCATCGGCGTCATCGACGATATCGCCTTCCAGACCAACCTTCTGGCGCTGAACGCCGGTGTCGAAGCAGCGCGTGCCGGTGAAGCGGGCAAGGGCTTTGCGGTCGTCGCACAGGAAGTGCGTGAACTCGCCCAGCGCTCTGCAAACGCCGCCAAGGAAATCAAGGCACTGATCAACACGTCAGGCACACATGTGCAGACCGGCGTTTCGCTGGTCGGCGAAACGGGCAAGGCGCTCGATGCGATCGTCCACGAGGTGCAGGAGATCAACCAGCACGTCCATGCGATCGCCGAGGCCGCCCGCGAGCAGTCGACCGGCCTGCAGGAGATCAATACAGCCGTCAACACCATGGATCAGGGCACGCAGCAGAATGCCGCCATGGTCGAGGAATCCACCGCGGCAAGCCACAGCCTTGCCACGGAAGCGACGGCGCTCAACGGCCTGCTCGGCCAGTTCCGCCTGACGGGCACCGGTGGCTTCGTTGCAAGCGCGCCGATCTCGACGGCACCGGCCGCGCCGCGCGCTGCCGCACGGCCGGCCGCCAGAGCCCCGGTCCGCGTTGCCGAAAGCACCGCACGCCCGAAGGCTTCGCCGGCCCGCGCCCTTGGCCAGAAGCTTGCCAGCGCATTCGGCGCGAACAGCGCAGCCCCCGCCAGCAGCCAGGAAGCCGACTGGACGGAATTCTGAGCAAAAGACATGATTGAATGAGGATGGGCGGCTTCGGCCGCCCATTTTCGTTTCAGGTCCTTATTCAGGCTGGTGGACGCCAGCCGACTTCGACAAGAAGGTTGCCGGGCGCGGTGCAATAGAAGAGCCAGCCGCCGCGAATGGCGGCCGGTGGTCCTGAGACGGCGGCATCATCTGTCACCAGACGGCCATGAAGCCGATCGACATCCAATCTTTCGGCGAGGATGAAGCCGATATGATAGGTCTGCCGCTGCAGCTCCACCTGATCGGCACCGCCGAATTTCGGCAGCGGGCGGCTCAAGACGATCTCCGTTCCCTGGTCGTCATGAAGGATCGCGCGGCCGATCCGTTCGTTCATCTGCCGCAATTCCAGACCGAAATAACGAACAAAGAAATCGGCCGTAGCGGCAATATCGGGCACGTAGAAATCAAGATGGTTCAAACGCATGACTATCTCCTTTGAGAATAAAATCCCGGAGGAGTGCGTCTTTTAACGCTCCGCATGCCGCCGGGACCCCGCATTCGCATGCGGGCCACGTCGCGGGTTCTCGTGTGAAACACGGATCAGAGCTTCCCATGATGGGAGGGACCGGGCTTACCTTATCCGGTCCTGCCTTTTTCGACAGTGCCGCTCTAGCAGATCGGGCCGAGAGCGGCAATATGCTCGGTCGAGCGACTTCAGAGGAGCGAAGTCATCACCGACGGCAACCTTTTGCCGAAGCTCTCCCGAAGGGTTGAAGACACGTGCACCGTTTGTATCGTGAGCTTTCCGGGATTTGCGGTACAATAGCACCGTGCTGCGGAAAGAAAGGCTTCCAATATGAAACTGATCGCACTTGGCCTC
The DNA here is from genome assembly GCF_000281145.1 of Rhizobium sp. CF142. Taxonomy (NCBI): domain Bacteria; kingdom Pseudomonadati; phylum Pseudomonadota; class Alphaproteobacteria; order Hyphomicrobiales; family Rhizobiaceae; genus Rhizobium; species Rhizobium sp. CF142. The sequence goes on from NZ_AJWE01000098.1 coordinate 110,954, forward strand.
ATCGGCGCGCTGGCGCTCGCCGGCTGCACCACTGTCGACTATACCGGTCCCGGCATCGAGCCCATTCCCGGCAGCATCACCTATAACGGCCAGCCGCGCACCAAACTCACGAAGTCACCTGTTGGCTCGACCTTCCCGCACGATTTCATCGACCAATACGGCCGTCAGGTCGAGGAGACCTATATCATTCGCCCGGACCGGACGCTGGCGATTGCTCATCGCCGATACCGGCCGATCAACATTTTCGGAAGAGATTGAAGGGGGAAGCTGGATCGGCTGCCCATCGAAGCGGAGGATCGCCGGCTGAATGACTGATATGGATGGCGTTTCTGAGATCGAACGCACCGGTCAACTCAACGACATCGGCAGCATAGGCACGGCTGCGATCCGGTTCCGCACGAACTGGGCGGCGTTCATCTTACCGGCTCTGGTGTAGAGTTCGGTGGGGCGAACCATGATGTTCGCTCAATCGCCACAAAGAGATAGAGCTTATCCCAGCCGTCTGCACCTCGTTATTTAGCGTTGCTCAACGAATTTCCTCAATCGTCGTGACGCTTCGGCGCAAGACCTGGCCCAGAATGTTTCTCCATTCCGAGGAAAATGATGCACCATCAAAACCCGGGATCAAATACCTCGCACCTATCTTCCGTCGCTTACAACCTATCTGAGAAGTCGTTTTGGTTGAACGACGGTTTATGATATACGAGGATAGACCCTAGATAGAGTTTCGAGCGCTATCTTGTCGACTCTGCAAGTCAACTCCGTGGGGTCCCAGTCTGGTCTAGGTGGTCCGCTGTACGTCTGGTCTTACGCAACACCTCGGACTCGGGATTGGAGAAGAGGTAACTATGGATAAGATCACTGAAGCATTGTCGAAAGAGGCAGACGCTGCTCGACATACCGGGCGTGTTGTGCCGGTAATAATTACGTTTCAGAGTACAGATGCCATGAAGGCTGTCCTGGCAAGCGGCATCACGGCAAATAATTCATATCAGAGCATCCCAGCCATTGCCGCCACACTGACAGCCGATCAAATCTATCAGCTGGCGGCAACGCCCGAGGTTCAGCTTATCGAACTCGACACAGAGGCAAGCGCATTCTGTCAACCATAATGAATATGTGAGCCAGACCTGCGACCGTGCAGTCCACGCCGTGCTGGTTGCATCTGAAGCGTTGCGAGTCCTAAATTCCTCTTTTCAATACAGTTGGAGGCGGAACAAGCGCTCCCGAAGCGGCATTGGCATTCACGCGACCGTAGCCATAGAGAGGATCCCAACCAGGAATTCCCAAATTGTCTACAGTGGAAGCCAACAGGTTCCAGACCTGCTCGTTGGTCGCGAAACGGTGAGCGCCCCAGGCAAGAGCCGCAGCTCCGGCGACATGAGGGCAGGCCATACTTGTGCCACTCATCGTCGCGTAACCGCCGCCTGGCGCTGTGGACAAGACGTTCAATCCCGGCGCACAAAGGTCAACTTCAGGTCCCCGGCTGCTGAACGATGTGATGGCATTGCCGGAATCGATTGCCGAGACGGCGATTACATTCTTGTATTTACCTGGAAAGCCCACGTTGCTGGGATCCGGCGGCACCGGCTGGAGGTCTTGGGCATTTCCCGCCGCTGCCACAATCAACAGACCACGGGTCCATGCCAGGTTGCAAATTGTCTGCAAGGCGGTGGGCGCCGCAGATCCTCCGAGGCTCATACTGATGATATGCATCTTGTTCTGGATGCACCAGTCTATGCCGGCAATAACCCAGCTGAACTGACCACTGCCATTGCGGTCCAGCACTTTGGCGGCATAAAGTGAAGCTTGCGGTGCTACACCCACAACGCCCGCACCGTTTATTGCCGCAGCGATGGTACCCGCGCAGTGAGTGCCGTGACCCTGGTCATCCATAGGGGTTGGCGCACCGGGTACGAAGCTAGCGCCACCGCTATAGTTGGGCCTCAGATCCGGATGATTGAAATCTATTCCGGTATCGACGACGCCAACGCGAATCCCTTTGCCTTGCGAATTTCCCCACGCTGCCGGAGCGAAAATCTGAGCAACGCCAACTGGAATCGTTTCGGCCGTAACAGATGGCTGATTCTCGATTTGTAGATGCTGCAAGGCGTTACCGATCACATAGCAGGGAGCGTCGTCCTCTATTCTCGCGACATTGCCATTCTTCCGAAGGGCATCGATTTCGCCCTCCAGAAGTCTCGCACTTACGATCGGCGCTTCATATTGGTTGACGTCATACCCAACCGTTTCATCGTCTAAAACTGGACGTCCAGCCCCAATTGTAAGCGATGTCGCATCGAGAAAGTGAGGCACAGCCTCTTCGGCAATTGCTGCACGTACTATCTCGAGCTTGTCTTTTTTCTTATCGGGGCGTTTATCCTTTGGTTTAAACGTGATGATTACGGACTTTCGCTGCTCTGCCATTGCAACCTCCCTTAGAGTTACAACTAACGAGAACCTAAAATGACGCTCAGCGTCGGTTTCTCGCCTTCCCATAAGGCAAGAGAAAAAATCGCGGATTTTGTGGAAATATATGTCTCATCGCCACGCGCTACAGTATTGCGCGTAGAGGCACATTGTCGAAAACATATATTAGTAATATATAATTATAACATATCCTACTCGCTGTCAAGTAGTGGCGATCAGGAATACAATAAGGGGTTGGCCGTGACTTGCCACCCGGTCCTCGGGAAAACAAACTTCCATTTGAAACCGCATAACTTCTGCAAATATGATATCGCGGCTGATACCAGCCGGCCTCAACATGAAGTCGTGGCTCACGTTATCGATGACCAGCAAGCAAGTCTTGATCAGCCTTGCAGTGGCGGTTCACGACAATAAGACCGGCCTTTGACGTCCCGCCCTTCAAGCTTGGGAAGGGGAAGCTGGAGCGGGTGAAGGGAATCGAACCCTCGTATTCAGCTTGGGAAGCTGCTGCTCTACCATTGAGCTACACCCGCCTGATGCTTGAGACTTCCAACAGATGGCCGCCGCTGTCAAGTGACGGCGCCATCGGGCATCAGATGCGGAAGTGCTTCGACAGTTTGAGGCCCTGGGCCTGATAGTTGGAGCCGAGGCCTGAGCCATAAAGGCTCGACGGCTGTTCCTGCATGTGTTCGTAGATCAGGCGGCCGACGATCTGGCCGTCTTCCAGGATGAAGGGCACTTCGTGGCTGCGCACTTCCAGCACGGCGCGGCTGCCGCGGCCGCCGGCCGGGGCGTGGCCGAAGCCCGGGTCGAAGAAGCCGGCATAGTGGACGCGGAATTCGCCGACGAGCGGATCGAAGGGGGTCATTTCCGCCGCATAGTGCGGAGGAACGTGTACGGCCTCACGCGAGACGAGGATATAGAACTCATCCGGATCGAGGATCAGTTCGGTGCGGCCGCGACTGTAGAGCGGTTCCCAGAAGTCGAAGATATCGTGCTGGGCCTTCTTGTCGACGTCGACGACGGCGGTGTGGTGTTTGCCGCGATAGCCGATCAGGCCTTCCTCGTCGCCCGCCAGATCGATCGACAGCGCAATGCCGCCGCCGGAGACGTTCGGCTGCTTGGCGGCGACGAGCGTTTCCGTCGCGTGTAGCTTCAGAAGCTCCGGCTCGCCCAGAACCGAATGGCCGACGCGGAAGCGGATCTGCGACAGGCGCGAGCCGCGGCGTACGACGATGGGGAAGGTGCGCGGGCTGATTTCGAGATAGAGCGGGCCGGAATAGCCTGATGGGATCTTGTCGAATTCCTGCGCGTAATCGGTGATGACGCGCGTGAAAATATCGAGGCGGCCGGTCGAGCTCTTCGGATTGGCCGAGGCCGACATGTCGGCCGGCAGATCGAGGCGCTCCATCAGCGGCACGATGTAGACGCAGCCGGTTTCCAGCACCGCGCCTTCGCTGAGGTCGATGACATGCAGGCTCAGCCGGTCGAGCTTGTCTGCGACAAGGTGAGAAGGGCCGGGCATGAAGCTGGCGCGCACCCGGAACGCCTTGGCGCCCAGCCGCAGATCCAGGCTGGCAGGCTGGATCTGGTCACGATCCAGCTCACGCTCGCTTTGAAGACGCCCCGTTTCAAACAGCGCGGCAATTGCGCGGTCGGCCAAAATTCCAGTTTCGCGAGCCATCATGCTCCATCCATAATTTGCCGCCGACAAAACCAAAGTCGGGGAATTGACGCAAGCGCAGAACGGCAGTATTGCAAATTTATCCCGTGGTGATTTGGCCGGTCGGCTTGCAGCCACGTTAAATAAGTGGCTAAAAAGACCGGGTTGAAAACCGGTCTGCTTTTGCGGCCGGTTTTTTTGTTGTTTGAAAGTGGTGATGGCATGAGCAAGACTTGGCGCCCGGCAACCCAACTCGTTCACGGCGGAACGCTCCGCTCGCAGTACGGCGAGACATCAGAGGCAATCTATCTCACGCAGGGTTTCGTCTACGATACGTCGGAAGCGGCGGAAGCGCGCTTCAAGGGCGAGACCGACGGTTTCATCTATGCGCGCTACGGCAGCCCCACCAATGATATGTTCGAAAAGCGCATGTGCATGTTGGAAGGCGCCGAAGATGCCCGCGCCACGGCATCCGGCATGGCCGCCGTTACCGCCGCCATCCTCTGCCAGCTGAAGGCCGGCGACCATATCGTTGCAGCGCGCGCCCTCTTCGGCTCCTGCCGCTGGGTGGTCGAGACGCTGGCGCCGAAATACGGCATCGACTGCACGCTGGTCGACGGCCGCTACCTCGAAAACTGGGAAAAGGCTGTTACACCGAAGACCAAGGTGTTCTTCCTGGAAAGCCCGACCAACCCGACGCTGGAAGTGGTCGATATTGCCGGCGTCGCCAAGCTCGCCAACCAAATCGGCGCAAAGGTCGTCGTCGACAACGTGTTTGCGACCCCGCTCTTCCAGAAGCCGCTGGAGCTCGGCGCTCATATCGTCGTCTATTCCGCGACCAAGCATATTGACGGTCAGGGCCGCTGCCTCGGTGGCGTCGTTCTTTCCGACAAGGAATGGATCGACGAGAACCTGCATGACTATTTCCGCCATACCGGTCCGGCCATGTCGCCGTTCAATGCCTGGACGCTTCTGAAGGGCATCGAGACGCTGCCGCTGCGCGTCAAGCAGCAAACGCAGAATGCCGCAAAGATCGCCGACTTCCTCGCCGATCAGAGCAAGGTCGCCAAGGTCATCTATCCCGGCCGCAAGGACCATCCGCAGGCGGATATCATCGCCAAGCAGATGACGGGCGGCTCGACGCTCGTCTGCTTCGAGCTGAAGGGCGGCAAGGATGCGGCGTTCGCGCTGCAGAATGCGCTGGAGATCGTCAAGATCTCCAACAATCTCGGCGACTCCAAGAGCCTGATCACGCATCCGGCCACGACCACGCACAAGAACCTGACGGACGAAGCCCGCGCCGAACTCGGCATTTCGCCGGGCACGGTACGCCTCTCGGCCGGCATCGAAGACACGGACGATCTGGTCGAGGATTTCGCCCGCGCTCTGGCCAAGGTTTCGGCCTGAGCATCAAGGCACGGCCGCGGAAAGCACCGCGGCCGTAGCATTTGCCTTGAAATTAACACTGAGAGTTAGGCTTAATGAACGAAAGGCGGTCCAACCGGGGGTGGTGAGGCCGCGATCACTGTACCGTTTCTTGACGGCAGAGGCCTCTTATAAGATACGGGTAACATATCCTGACTAAGGTGTAAGGCATGTATCGCGCCCTCACACGAGATATCGAAGTCGTTGTCGAGCCGTTTTATCTGGAGGAGCAATCCGACCCGGAAGACGATCGTTATGTCTGGGGTTATCGTGTGGTCATCAGCAACAATTCCGGCATCGCCGTGCGTCTCGTCAACCGCTACTGGAACATTACAGACCAGAACGGGCAGATCGACGAGGTCAGCGGCCCCGGCGTCGTCGGCGAGCAGCCGCGGCTGCAGCCAGGTGACACCTATGAATATTCCTCCGGTTGCCCGCTTGATACGCCATCCGGCCTGATGTTCGGCCACTACCAGATGGAGACGGACGAAGGCGAGACGTTCGATGTCGACATACCCGCCTTCTCCTTGGATTCACCCGGCCTGCTCAGGGTGCTTAACTAGAGCGCGGCGCGATCTTTCAGATTCGCTTGCCACGCTTTAGACCTTGTTTTCGCATGTCGTTATCGCAAAACCGCTGCACACTTTTGCGCGACATGCTTTTAGTCACTCCGCCGCGGCAACTTCCTGCACCGGGAAGCGGTAGGTCGTGGAGCAGAACTCGCAGGTGACCGAGATCTCGCCGTTTTCCTGGCTCGCCTCGATTTCCTCGGCGCTGAAGCCCTTCAGCACGCCGCCTATCTTCTCCCGCGAACAGCTGCAACGATCGAAGACAGCGCGCGGATCGTAGACGCGCACGCCGCGTTCGTGAAAGAGGCGGAAGAGCAGTCGCTCGGTGCCAACAAGCGGATCGGTCAGTTCATCGGCATCCACGGTTTCGACGAGCGAGCGGGCTTCCGTCCAGGCATCATCCTCGACATGGGCGCGCGCAGCCGTGTCGCCATCACCGCCATGAAGATCGGGCCGGCGCATGCGCTCCGGCGCTTCCGGCAGGAACTGGGCGACGAGGCCCCCTGCCCGCCAGCGGTGACGCGGCTTACCGTTCTCGTCGCGGTCGAAGAGTTCGGCGGCGGCAAGGCGCACGCGTGTCGGGATCTGTTCCGACTGGCGGAAATAGACACCGGCAATCTCTTCCAGCGAGGTACCGTCAAGTGCCACGATGCCCTGATAGGGCTGGCTGAACTTGCCCTGATCGATGGTGAAGGCGAGAACGCCCTTGCCGAGAAGCTGTTCCGGCTCGGTTTCGCCTGCCGCGATCGCCTTATCGAGCAGGGCCTGATCGAAGCGGGCATAGGCCCGGACGTTTTCCGGCGTCGAGAAATCGGCGACGAGAAGGTCGACGGGACCATCGCTCTTGGTCTGGACGGTGAACTTGCCCTCGAACTTCAGCGAGGTGCCGAGCAGCACCGTCAGCACAACCACTTCCGCCAGAAGGCGGGCGACGGGTGTCGGGTAATGATGGCGCTCGAGGATCGAATCCAGCATCGGGCCGAGCTGGACGGCGCGACCGCGCACATCCAGCCCTTCCACCTGGAAGGGGACGACATGATCATCGCCGGCGAAATCGAACTCGCCGAGGGCGGCGGCAGCTTCTGCCATGGCTTTCACTCCTGTTTTGTCAGAGCAGCCGGCTAGCGCACCGGCTGCTTGCGCAGCCGCGAGTTTTGGACTCGCGACATCCGATTATGGTTCAGATCGCGCCCAGGCACCAAGCAAGAATCGACTTCTGCGCATGAAGGCGGTTTTCCGCCTCATCGAAGACCACGGATTGCGGGCCATCGATCACCTCATCCGTCACCTCCTCGCCGCGATGGGCGGGAAGGCAATGCATGAACAATGCATCTTTGCCGGCCTGCGCCATCAAATGCGCGTTGACCTGATAAGGCTGGAAGACATTGTGACCGCGAGCCCGATGTTCCTGATTCATGGAGACCCAGGTATCGGTCACCACGCAATCGACGCCGGCAACCGCACGGTCAGCATCATGGTAAAGCATGATTTCGGCGCCCTCATTGCGGGCCCAGTTCAGATAGTGATCCTTCGGCTCGGAACCAAGGGGTACGGCCATGTTCATGCGGTAGCCGAAACGGGCAGCACCTTCGACCAGCGAATGCAGCACGTTGTTGCCATCACCGGTCCAGGCGATCGTCTTGCCCTTGATCGGGCCGCGATGCTCTTCGAAGGTCATGATATCAGCCATGATCTGGCAAGGGTGGGTGTCGTCCGTCAACGCGTTGATGACGGGCACCGTGGCATGCTCGGCGAGCTCCAGCATACGGTTGTGGTCGGTCGTGCGGATCATGATCGCATCGACATAGCGCGACAGAACCTTGGCGGTGTCGCCGATCGTCTCGGCGCGGCCGAGCTGCATTTCGGTGCCCGACAGGAACAAGGTCTCCCCGCCGAGCTGGCGCATGCCGACATCGAAGGAGACGCGGGTTCGCGTGGACGGCTTCTCGAAGATCATGGCCAGCATCTTGCCAGCGAGCGGCTTGTCGGCGGTACCCGCCTTGAAAGCCTGCTTTCGCAGCTTGGCATCGTCCATGATGGTTCTGAGGTCGGATCCGGTGACTGCGGAAAGATCGAGGAAATGTTTGGGGGAAGCCATTGTTCGTTACCTGCTACGCCCGCCGGCGGGCGGGGCATTGTCCTATCAAGCGGTCTTCTTGACCTTGGCGGCACGGATGCTTTCGGCAGCGCGTTCGAGACGGGAAAGACCCTCGCGCGCCTCCTCGGCGGTTACGACCAGCGGCGGCAGCAGGCGGATGACATTATCGCCTGCCGGGATCGCCAGAAGATGGGCTGCGCGGATTTCCTTCAGTAGCTCTGCCGAGGGAATGGCAGCCTTGACGCCGAGCAACAGGCCTTCGCCCCTGATGTCCTCGATGACATCAGGATAGCGATCCTTGAGCGAGGCAAGGCCCTGGCGGAAGACGAGAGTGACATCACGCACATGCTGCAGGAAGCCCTCGGCCAGGATGACATCGAGAACCGCGTTACCGACAGCCATGGCCAGCGGGTTGCCGCCATAGGTGGAACCATGCGTGCCCGCCTTCATGCCGGAAGCGGCCTCCGCCGTCGCAAGGCAGGCGCCGAGCGGAAAGCCGCCGCCGATGCCCTTGGCAACCGCCATGATGTCGGGCGTTATACCCGACCATTCATGGGCGAAGAGCTTGCCGGTACGGCCGACGCCGGTCTGGACTTCGTCGAGGATCAGCAGCAGGCCATGCTCATCGCAGAGCTGACGGAGCGCTTTCATGAATTCGGACGTTGCCGGGCGGACACCGCCCTCGCCCTGCACCGGCTCGATGAGGATACCGGCGGTCTTGTCGGTAATAGCGGCACGGACAGCCTCGACATCGCCAAAGGGCACCTGATCGAAACCAGGGGTCTTCGGGCCGAAACCTTCGAGATATTTCTCCTGACCGCCGGCGGCGATGGTCGCGAGCGTACGGCCGTGGAAGGCGCCTTCGAAGGTGATGATATGGAAACGCTCGGGATGACCCTTGGAAAACTGGTAACGACGCGCGGTCTTGATGGCGCATTCGAGAGCCTCGGCGCCTGAATTGGTGAAGAACACCTTGTCGGCGAACGTGGCATCCGTCAGGCGCTTGGCAAGCTTCTCCTGCCCCGGCACCTCATAGATATTGGAGAGATGCCAGACCTTGTCGGCCTGATCCTTGAGGGCGGCCACAACATGCGGATTACCATGGCCCACGGAGGTAACGGCAACGCCCGCGCCGAAATCCAGATATCGCTCGCCGGTTTCGGTGATCAGCCACACGCCTTCGCCTCGCTCGAACCGCAGCGGGGCACGAGAATAGGTATCATAAAGCGGCGAGGCTTCAGCCATGGCGCAATCTCCTGGTCAGGCTCCGAGACAACGGACTCCGGCTAAGAAAACCAGGCCCGAAAAATTAAAAATGCCGCCTTTCGGCGGCAGGGAGCACTATTTACTTTTCGCACTGCAATGTCAACAAAACTGAGGATTTAGCACATGCGTCAAGCCTCAAATCAGACTTGCAGGTCTATCAACAGCTAATGTTGCAGAAATGACTCGCCCGGGAAGCAAGTTGGGGAAAACCTCGAATTCGGATTCATCGGATTCCTGCGACTCTTGTCACAGAGTCAGGCTCACACTAGGTTAAAGTTCAATTACTAGACTGCATGCGGCGGAACTAGTCACCAAAATTGATCAGGCGTTTCTTGCTTCGGAGACTTCCGAGGCAACGGTGAGGGATTCTGCCATCACCAACGCGAAAGGTGGAGACAGGGCAATGAACTGGACAGACGAGCGTGTCGAGAAGCTCAAGAAGCTTTGGTCGGAAGGGCTGAGCGCCAGCCAGATCGCTGCGCAGCTTGGCGGCGTCAGTAGAAACGCTGTTATCGGCAAGGTTCACCGGCTCAGTCTTCCCGGCCGCGCCAAGGCCGGCGGCACGGCAACCGCCGCGCGCGCACCGAAGCGCAATACCTCGGCTCCGCGCGCCCCGAACTATGCCTCTCGCATCACCACCCGCACCGTTACCCGCCAGCAGGGCGCAACGATGCTGAAGGAAGAGATCGAGATCGAAACGGTCGAGGAAATGGAATACGTGCCGGCCAAGAACGTGGTCGTGCCGATTTCGCGCCGCCTCGGCCTGACGGAACTGACGGAGCGCACCTGCAAGTGGCCGGTCGGCGATCCGATGAAGGACGACTTCTACTTCTGCGGTTGCGACTCCCCGGATTCCTCGCCCTATTGCAACTATCACCAGCGCCTCGCCTACCAGCCGGTCAGCGAACGCCGCAAGGCTGTCCGGGTCGGCTGATCCGCGATCTTCCAACAGACGCAACGTGCCATCACCCCTCCTCGCCTTGCGCGGAGGGGTGATTTTTTAGCCGGCGCAGGAGGGCCGGAAAACAGCTCCTGACCACGATCTGCCGAAGGCCGATCTCTGCCTGCCGCCCACTATGCCTGACAATGCGAACTTATGTGCCAACGCCACCAATGCGTTTCAGCCCTAGACCGGCATGGAACGGTGGTCATGGCGCTGTAGCGCGATTTTCTGATATAGATGCGGTATTCTCGTCGAGGCGCAAACAGTCGCTCAGGGGTGCCAATGGAGATCGATCCAAAGCGGATGACAATCGGGTTCGTCGGGACGGGCACGATTACCGAGGCCGTCGTCACCGGACTGGGGAAGACAGCGTTTCGCGACACACGGATCGTGCTGTCACCCCGTAGCGCAAGCGTCGCCGCCCGCCTCGCGGCGGCAAACCAGAATGCGTCGATCGCTTTAGGCAACCAGGATGTTCTCGACCAATCCGATCTCGTATTCGTGGCAGTGAGGCCGCAAATTGCCGAGGAGGTCGTCCGCTCGCTCCGATTTCGGCCGGGCCACCATGTCATCAGCTTTGTCGCGGCCACGCCAATGGATCAACTGCGGGCGTGGATCGATCAGCCAGTTCGCCTGAGCCTGGCAATTCCACTTCCGTTTGTCGCAGATCTTCAGGGCGCGACTGCGATCTACCCGCCCGACGAGGTTTCCCACGCCCTCTTTTCGGCGCTCGGAACGGCGATCCAGGTTGAAAACAAGCTGGAGTTCGAACTTCTCGCGACGGCGAGCTGCCTGATGGCCAGCTATTTCGGCATCCTGGACGCGACGTCGACCTGGCTGCAGAGCCAAGGGCTTTCGAGAACGGCTGGCGACGCCTACCTCCGTCAATTGTTTTCCGGCCTCGCCCATGCTGCCCGTTCAAAACCTGTCGCGAGTTTCGATGAACTCATCGGCGAGCATTCGACCAAGGGCGGATTGAATGAACAGGTTCTCGAAGACTTTCGCGCGTTTGGCGGCACTGCGGCTCTGCAAAAGGCTCTTGATCGAATTCTTGTGCGCATCCGTCTGTAGGAAGCAGATCCTTTCGATGTTCGCTTTCGGCGCGTGGTGTCGGCTTTCATAAGGAGCTAGGGGTGCCAGATAGACAAACGGGCCGCCCGACAAGCGAGCGACCCGTTCGTGACCTCCGATCACTCGGATCAGGCTTCCATGGAATATCCCGCGCCGCGGACGGTGCGGATGACATCCTGCATGTTGGAGAAGTTCAACGCCTTGCGCAGGCGGCCGACATGGACGTCGACGGTGCGTTCGTCCACGTAGATATCGTGGCCCCAGACGCCATCCAGGAGCTGCGAGCGGGAGAAGACCCTGCCCGGCGACGACATCAGGAATTCGAGCAGGCGGAATTCGGTCGGGCCGAGGCGGACTTCGCGGCTCTTGCGATGAACGCGATGCGTTTCGCGATCGAGCTCGATATCGCCGCATTTCAGAACAGTGGAGAGAACCTCCGGACGGGCGCGACGCAGCATCGCCTTGACGCGAGCGACGAGTTCCGGTGTCGAGAACGGCTTGACGACATAATCGTCGGCGCCGGTCGAGAGACCGCGAACGCGCTCGCTCTCTTCGCCGCGTGCCGTCAGCATGATGATCGGCAGGCGCTCGGTCTCCGGCCGCATGCGCAGCCGGCGGCAGAGCTCGATGCCGGAAACGCCCGGCAGCATCCAGTCCAGGATGAGCAGGTCGGGCGTGCGCTCCTGAAGCCGGATTTCGGCCTCGTCGCCACGGAGGATCGTATCCACCTCGAAACCTTCAGCCTCGAGGTTGTAGCGGAGAAGCACGCTCAGCGCCTCTTCATCTTCAACAACTGCAACTCTTGGGATCATGCGTGTCAGTCTCCTAATGCATGATCCTTAAACCGGGGGCGATTTAAGCAAGAGATCATACAGAAACTCGGAATTGGCTGCACCTTTGCGCGCCCCCGCGCGGGGCGCGCATGCAATCGGCAGGTCAGGATTACTCCGTCACCGCACCAACGGTATTGGAGCTGTCGTCCTTCGGACGCTCGCCCTCCGGCTGGGCGCCGGTTGCCATGTAGTAGATCGTCTCGGCGATGTTGGTCGCGTGGTCGCCGATGCGCTCGATGTTCTTGGCGCAGAAGAGAAGATGCGTGCAGCTCGTGATGTTGCGCGGATCTTCCATCATGTAGGTCAGGAGTTCGCGGAACAGCGAGGTGTACATCGCGTCGATCTCATCGTCGCGCTCGCGGATGGACTTGGCCTTGTCCGCAGAACGCGTCGTATAGACGTCGAGCACTTCCTTGAGCTGGACGAGCGCCAGTTCGGAGAGATGCTCGAGACCGCGGGCGAGCTTGCGCGGAACGCCGGTGCTTTGGACGGCGATGACGCGCTTTGCGGTGTTCTTGCCGAGGTCGCCGACACGCTCGAGGTCGGCGGCGATGCGGATCGAACCCATGATCTCGCGAAGGTCGGAGGCCATCGGCTGGCGACGGGCGATCGTGACGATCGCCTTGTCGTTGATTTCGCGTTCCGCGTGATCAAGGATCACGTCGTCGGAAATGACCTTCTGGGCGAGCGCAGTGTCGCCGTTGACCAGCGCACGGACGGCCTCGCCGACCATCTGTTCGGCAAGACCACCCATCTCGGAAATGCGCCGGGACAGGAATTTCAGATCGTCATCGTAAGCGGAAAAAATATGTGTCGATGCCATGGGGCTTTGTCCTCGAAAATCGGGAAGGCTTCACATCGCCAAAATCAGCCGAACCGGCCCATGATATAGTCCTGGGTGCGCGGATCGTCGGGATTGGTGAACATCTTGTCGGTGTCATTTTCCTCGACCAGGTTGCCGAGGTGGAACATTGCCGTACGCTGTGATACGCGCGCGGCCTGCTGCATGGAATGCGTCACGATGACGATGGTGTAGTTTTCACGCAGCTCATGAATCAGCTCTTCGACCTTTGCAGTCGCGATCGGGTCGAGTGCCGAGCAGGGCTCGTCCATCAGGATGACTTCCGGGCTGACGGCAACGGCGCGTGCGATGCACAGACGCTGCTGCTGACCGCCGGACAGGCCGGTGCCGGATTCATGCACGCGATCCTTGACCTCGTTCCAGAGGCCGGCGCGCTGCAGGCTCGTCTCGACGATCTGGTCCAGGTCGGCCTTGGACTTGGCGAGGCCGTGGATGCGCGGTCCGTAGGAGACGTTTTCATAGATCGTCTTCGGGAACGGATTCGGCTTCTGGAACACCATGCCGACGCGGGCGCGAAGTTCGACCACGTCGATGTCGGGATCGTAGATATCGTCGCTGTCGAGCGTGATCTTGCCGGTGACGCGGCAGCCGTCGATCGTGTCGTTCATGCGGTTCAGCGAACGCAGGAAGGTGGACTTGCCGCAGCCCGACGGGCCAATCAGCGCGGTCACGGTGTTTTCGCGGATGTTCAGATTGACATCGAAAAGCGCACGCTTCTCGCCGTAATAAACGGAGACATCCTGACCGATCATCTTATACGGGACGTTGCTCATTTTCTGGTCCAGCGCCTTCTCGACTGCGGCTTCCGTCAACATGTTCATGATCTTTACTCCGTTTACCAGCGGCGCTCAAAGCGACGACGCAAGAGGATAGCTCCGATGTTCATGACGATCAGGAACAGGAGCAGGACGATGATGGCACCCGAGGTTCTTTCCACGAAGGCACGCTCGGCTTCGTTGGCCCACATGTAGACCTGAACCGGAAGTGCCGTGGAAGGATCGAGCGGAGTGGTCGGCGCCTGGGCGACGAAGGCGACCATGCCGATCAAGAGCAGCGGCGCAGTTTCGCCGAGTGCGTGGGCAAGGCCGATGATCGTGCCGGTCAGGATGCCGGGCATGGCAAGCGGCAGCACATGGTGGAACACCATCTGCATCTTCGAGGCGCCGAGGCCGAGTGCGGCCGCGCGGATCGACGGCGGAACGGCGCGCAGGGCCGCACGCGTCGCGATGATGATCGTCGGCAGCGTCATGAGGGTCAGCACCAGGCCGCCGACCAGCGATGCCGAACGCGGCAGGCCGGCGAAGTTGATGAAGACCGAGAGACCGAGCAGACCGTAGACGATCGACGGAACGGCGGCGAGGTTGTTGATGTTGACCTCGATCAGGTCCGTCAGCCTGTTCTTCGGCGCGAATTCCTCAAGGTAAATCGAGGCGGCGACGCCGATCGGCAGCGCAAGTGCGAGAACGATCAGCATCAGGTAGAGCGAGCCGATGAGGGCAACGCCGAGGCCTGCGGCTTCCGGACGGCTGGAATTGCCGTTGACGAAGAGGCCGGTGTTGAACGTCTTGTGAAGCACACCGCTCGCCTTCAGCTGGTTCATCCAGCCGACCTGCTTGTCGTTGACCTTGCGGTTCTTCTCATCGACCTTGAGGTCGATCTGGCCCTTGTTGGCGCTGTCGATATTGGCATCTGCAAGCACAGTCACATTGACGGTCTTGCCGATGATCGACGGGTCAGCGACGACCATGTCGCGCAGCTGAATGGGCGCACCTTTGGACAGCATTGCGGTTGCGTCGCGCACATCAGGACGGCTCGAAGCATTGACGCCGAGCTGCTTGACGATCGCATCGCGCAGCAGGACCGGATAGTTGGCAGCGACCAGCACCGAAGGGTCGGTCGCACGCTTGTTATCAGGGTCGATCGTCTTCTCGGTGAATTCGATCGGCAGGGTGATCGACGTCTGCAGGAAGGCCGTATAGCCGTTGCTGATGACCGTCCAGAGCAGAATGAAAAGGAAGACGAGGCCGAATGCTATGGCTGCGATGCCATAGGCCTGGAAGCGGCGCTCGGCAGCGTAGCGACGCTTGATGCCGATATCACGACGGGCGGGCGCCTTGGAAACGGTGACGCCGGCGATGGGGGAAACAATATTCGTCATTCGTACTGCTCCCGGTATTTGCGCACGATGTAGAGCGCGTAAATGTTGAGGCAAAGCGTGATGCAGAACAGCGTGATGCCAAGGGCGAAGGCAACCAGCGTCTGCGGCGAGGTGAACTCAAGGTCGCCGGTCAGCTGGTTGACGATCTTGACGGTCACTGTCGTCATCGGCTCGAAGGGATTGATCTGGATACGGGCGGCAACACCGGCGGCCAGAACCACGATCATGGTTTCGCCAATGGCGCGCGAAGCGGTCATCAGCAACGCGCCGACGATACCGGGAAGAGCTGCGGGCAAGACCACCTTCTTGATGGTTTCGGACCGTGTGGCGCCGAGACCGAGCGAGCCGTCGCGCAGTGCCCGCGGAACTGCGGTGATGATGTCATCCGACAGCGAGGAAACGTAAGGGATCAGCATGATACCCATGACGATGCCTGCGGTGATGACGCTTTGTGCCTGGATGAAGTTCGTATAGCTGCCGCTCAGAAGACCGCTGATCTGCGCCGAGAAATCACGCAGGAACGGCCCGACGGTGACGAGCGCGAAGAAGCCATAGACGATCGTCGGAATGCCGGCGAGCACTTCGAGAAGCGGCTTGGCGATCGAGCGCACCTTCGAAGAAGCATATTCGGCCATGTAGATGGCGGCAAAGAGGCCGACCGGCACGGCGACCAGCATGGCGACCAGGCCGATATAGAGCGTGCCGAGCAGGAGTGGAATGAGGCCGAACTGGCCGAAGGAGGAGCTGCCCGCACCGGCAAAACGCGGATCCCAGACCGTTCCGAAGAAGAAGTCGGCGAAGGGAACGACCGCGAAGAAGCGGCCCGCTTCAGACAACATCGAGAGCACGATGCCGATCGTCGTCAGAATGGCGATGGAGGATGCAACGAGCAACGCCCAGAGCATGACGCGCTCGACACGGTTACGGGCGCGGAAACGCGGAGCAACGGAGCGCAGCGCATAGAAAGCACCTGCGACAGATATGAGCAGCACGATCGCCGTCATGATGACGCGGCTCGTCATGCTCTCCGAGTTCAGGGTCTTTGCGGCAGCGATCATGTAGGGCTGCGGCTCGCCGGCGAGCGGTACGCCCTTCTCGCTGAGCTTTGCCTGCAGACCGGCAGGATTGCTTGACAGGGAGGAAAGCTCATCCGAGGTCAGCATGTTCATGCCGCGGGCAACCGTAGCGACCATGCTGTAGGCGAGGTCCTGCTGGACGGCCGGCTGCGCCTTCACGTCATCGGGAAAGGCGCCGCGAACGGAGGAAGAGATGATGCCCGGGCTGACAGCCAGCCAGGCAAACAGAACGATCAGGGAAGGCAGAACAGCCCAGATCGCGGCATAGGAGCCATAATAGGCCGGCCGCGAATGCAGGGCAGCAGATCTGCCGCCGGAAAGTGCCATGGCGCGGCTGCGCGCGGCCATATAGGCAACGGCGCCGATCACTACCAGGCACAAGAGTATGATGGATGTGCTCATTCGTTACGTCCCCAGGCCCACAGCCCCCAAAAAGCCCGGCAGCTCCAGGAGCATGCCATCGGCTTCGACATCATGGAGAAGAAGTCTTCATCCGCCCGACACCCCAATGGAGCCGGACGGATAAGGCGATGCCGGCGCGATGCCCCCAAGCGCCGCGCCGGCAAAGTCATTACATGGTCTTGCCAGCCTCTACGTCCTTGCGGATCGCATCGCGCTCGGCATCCGGAGCGGCAACGAGGCCGTATTCGGCGAGCGGGCCGTCAGGGCCGATCATCTGGTCGGATACGAAGAAGTTGACATATTCCTTCAGGCCCGGAACGGCGCCGAGATGTGCCTTCTTGACGTAGAAGAACAGCGGACGGGAAACCGGGTAGGTGCCGTTAGCGATGGTTTCCGTGGAGGGAACGATGCCGCTCATGGTCGCAACCTTGAGCTTGTCAGCGTTGTTTTCGTAGAAGGAGAGACCGAATACGCCAACGCCGGTCTTGTTGGCAGCGATGCGTGCCAGCGTTTCCGGATAGTCGCCGTCGATGTCGACAGCAGCGCCGTCCTTGCGAACTGCGACGCAAGCCTTGCCCTGGGCAGCCTTGTCGGCGATTTCCTTGGCGATGACTTCCTGAGCGCCGGAAGCCTTGCAGCCTGCAGCGAGAACGTTCTGTTCGAAGACTTCGCGGGTGCCGTGCTTTTCGCCCGGGATGTAGGCAGCGATATCAACAGCCGGAAGCTTCGGGTTGACTTCAGACCACTTCTTGTAGGGGTTGGCGACGAGCTTGCCGTCAACGACAACCTGGGCAGCGAGGGCCTTGTAGATGTCGGCCGGAACGTAGGCAACATCCGGGTTGGAAGCGTCGGTTGCGAAGACGATGCCGTCATAACCGATCTTGACTTCCTGGATGTCCGTTACGCCGGCAGCCTTGCAGGCTTCGGCTTCATTCTTGTTGATCGGGCGCGAAGCGTTGGCAACGTCGATCGTGTCTTCACCGACGCCCTTGCAGAATTCCTTGAGACCAGCGCCCGTACCGCCGGATTCGACGACCGGCGTCTTGAACTTGGTGAAGGTTTCGCCGAAGGACTCGGCAACGATCTTTGCGTACGGCAGGACGGTGGACGAACCAGCAACCTGAATCTGGTCGCGGGCAACGGCAACGCCAGCGAAAGCGGCGGTTGCAGCGAGCGCGGCAACAGTAAGTTTAAAGGTGTTCATTTGAATCTCCCGGCATTTGGGCTTGTGTGAGTGCGGCCTCGAAGAGGCCCTCGCATTGCCTTTTTTCATCGGCAGGACTCTCTTAGCGCCTTAAGCACCGTCCTTTTATGTCAAATCGATGAAACATTTATGACATGTTAAATTGTTGATTTTTAATAGAAAAATATGACACTTTAAAATAGTGTGCGACATATTGCGTCAGAAGCGCACTGTAAACTCCGTTCCCTTGCCGACCTCCGATTTAACGACCAGCCGTGCACGATGGCGCGTCAGAATATGTTTGACGATGGCAAGCCCGAGGCCGGTGCCCTTCTTCGAACGGCTGTCTTCGATGCTGACGCGATAAAAGCGCTCCGTCAGGCGCGGCACATGTTCGGCCGGAATGCCTGGCCCCTTGTCGACGACGCTGACCTCCACCGGCTGGCCCGATCCATTCTTCAGCCAGACATCGACGACTTCGCCTTCCTGGCCGTATTTGCAGGCATTTTCCATCAGGTTCTCGAAGACCTGGACGAGCTCGTCGCGGTCTCCCAGCACTTCGACCTTGCCATCAGGCAGGTGCAGGTTGATCGAGACGCCGACATCCCTTGCAAGCGGCACGAGCGAATCCCTGACATGGCCGAGAAGCGGCACGAGATCCACCTTCTCATCGGGGGCGATATGCGACTTGAGTTCCAGCCTGGAGAGAGACAGGAGATCATCGACGAGCCTGCTCATGCGCGTCGTCTGGTCGAACATGATGCCGAGGAAACGCGCCTGCGCCTTCGGATCGTTCTTTGCCGGGCCCTGGATCGTCTCGATGAAGCCGCGCAGCGAGGCAAGCGGCGTGCGCAGCTCGTGGCTGGCATTGGCGACGAAATCCGAGCGCATGCGATCGATGCGGCGCACTTCGGAAATATCCCGGAAGGAGAGGATGTAATAGCGCTCGTTGAGGCCCTCGTCGTCCTTGAATTCGACGGGCGCGCTGCGAACGATATAGACGCGCTCCGACGGCAGGCGCTCGGAATGCTCGATCTGGTTCGGGGCGTTGGTGGCGATGGTTTCACGCACCATGTCCAGGACGCCCGGCGAGCGCAGCCGCGCCGAGATATGGGAGCCGAGCGTCACCTCGCCGAAAGCCTTTTCGGCGGCGCGGTTCTGAAACAGCACCGAGGCATCTTCCGAGAGCACCATGACCGGGATATCGAGGCCGGCGAGCGTGGCAGAGACCTCCGGCAGGCGGCTCGGGAGCACTTCGGGCTCGGGTTCGACCGGCTCGGCGACATCAGGCCTGATGACCGGCGCCTCGTTGAAGAGCGAGGTGACGACCATTACGAGCAGCAGGGCGAGCACGATCCATTTGTTCATGCCCGCGGCAAGTGCCACAAGCGCACTCAGCAGCGTCGCCAGCAAAACCGGGCGCTCGCGCCGGATGCGCGCCAACAGGCTTTTCGTCCACGGCATGTCGTCTTCCAAGCTGCCCCTCACGGCGTCGATTCGTTTTTCTTTACATTCAAACTCTGCCTGATAGCCGCGTTTCATGACAGAAGTTTTCCGTTTCTGAAACTTGTACGAAAAGCCGCAGCTCACGGCATCGGTCTGCGCTTTGCTTACGCAGGGGATTTGATTTTCAATGATAAATATGTTCGCCTGACAAAAAACGAAATCATCAAGCGCAGGAGGAGACGATGGCCAAAGACGTCGAAAGCAGAGCCGTGGAGCTGGAGATCGGAGGCAAGAGACGCGTCTTCGATATCGACGATCCCGCCTTGCCCGACTGGGTGGATGAACATGCGCTGGAATCCGGCGGCTACCCCTACAAGGAGAGGCTGAAGGAAGACGAGTATCTCAGGGAGCTCAAGAAGTTGCAGGCCGAGCTCGTGAAGGTGCAGTTCTGGCTGCAGGCGACGGGCAAACGGGTGATGGCGCTCTTCGAAGGGCGCGACGCGGCCGGCAAGGGCGGCTCGATCCAGGCCTCCTCGGCCCATATGAACCCGCGCCTTGCCCGCGTGGTGGCGCTCGCCAAGCCGACCGACCGGGAACAGGGCCAATGGTATTTCCAGCGCTATATCGCGCAGTTTCCGACATCGGGCGAGTTCGTGCTCTTCGACCGCTCCTGGTACAATCGTGCCGGCGTGGAGCCGGTCATGGGCTTCTGCACGCCGAAACAGTATGAGGATTTCCTGCACCAGGCGCCGCAGCTCGAAAAGATCATCGCTCACGAAGGCATATTCTTCTTCAAATTCTATCTCGATATCGGCCGGGAAATGCAGATCAAGCGGTTCCATGACCGGCGGCACGATCCGCTCGCCGTCTGGAAGCTCTCCTCGATGGATATAGCCGCATTGACCAAATGGGGCGACTACAGCGAGAAGCGCGACCGCATGCTGAAGGAGACCCATACGCAGTTTGCGCCCTGGAGCGTCATCCGCGCCAATGACAAGCGCCGGGCGAGGCTCAACCTCATCCGCCACATGCTGAAAACCATGGATTATGACGGCAAGGACAAGGACGCAATCGGCGCGCTTGATGACAAGATCATCGGCTCCGGTCCCGGCTTCCTGAAATAAACGTCCTGAGATAACCGGGGCCGAGACAGCCGGGCTGCTTACTGGCCCGGCAGGATCCGCACGGCAAAGAGATTGATGCCGCGGGCCTTGCCGTCGACATCGCTGTTGATCATCAGCCGGCCCGGAGAATTCGGCGCCAGGGAGCGGTCGAAGCGCACCTGCAGCAGCGCGTCCGATTTTTCACGCGTGACGTTGAAACGATGGCGGGCGCAATTGCCGAGCGACTGGAAATCGCACTCGACGGTGATCTGTGTCGGCTCGTCCGTGGTGGACTGCAGGGTCAGCGCGATGGTCGAGGACTTGCCGGCGAGCTGCTGTAGGACATCGGCCGGAATGGTGATGGAAATATTGCCATCCGTATTGCCGCTCTGCGAGGTCAGGCGGACGGCCGGGCCTTCGGTTTCGGTGACATTTTCCGTGCGGGCACGCGCGCCGGCCGCGATCTTGTCGGCATCCGAGGGCTTGAAGACCTCGATCCAGTCTGCCGAGAAGCCGTTCTGCGGGTCGATCGTCAGAGGCTGGTCGTCATGCGAGGGGGCGCTGTTACCGGCACTCTCCTCGCCATTAAAATCTTCCGGCTGCGTGCTGGCGGGCGGATTGGCGACGCTGGTGTCGCGCTGGGCCGCCGTCATCAGCAGGCCGGAACTATAGACCCACCAGGCACCCGTGCCGATGAAGGCGAGCAACACGCACCAGACAAGCAGGCGCGAGAAGAACTTGCGCGGCTTGCGGCGGACAGCGGCACGCTCCGGGCGAAAATCCATGCCGCCGCGCTTCTCCGGCGTTGCGCGCGTCTCTCCGCGCATCTCTCCATCAGGTGCCGCCCCCAGCTGATCGGCGCTGCTGGCCCTGATATCATCCAGGCTTGCATCATCCGTGCGCCGGGAGGTGGCACTGTAGCCGCGCGTTTCGCCGGTAACGGCCAGGTGGTCATCCTCGCCCTCGCGATAGGTGGGCTCCTCCGCACGATAGACGGGCTCTTCCACGTGATGGGCGGGCTCGGGGATCTCCACGACAGGCGGGACCGGAACTTCCGGCGGCCCCTGCCGCGGGTGAAGGCGGGCGCGCTCTTCGTTCTCGATGGTGTGGATCGTGGTTTCGAGGCGGTGGCGGTGATGGGCCACCACATCGGCATCGGTGATATCCTGCTTGCGCAGGCCGGCTTCCAGCGCCTGACGCGCGGACTGATAGATGCGTGCACGAACTTCCGCGCTGTCACGGTCGGAATTGTCCAGCGCAGTTCTGATAGCCGTTTCTAGTCCGCTCACATCAGGCCCTTCACGTTTCGTGCCGGCATCAACACCTAAAGCGCGTCGCGATCTTTCAGATCGCTTGCCACGCTTTAGGCTCTTGTTTTCGCATGTCGTTACCGCAAAACCGCCGCACACTTTTGCGCGACATGCTTTAGAGATTGTATGCCCGTCAAAATTCGGTAGCGGCAAGTGCGGCAAACCGCAAGCCTTGCAGCCCTTCCAGAGCGCATCGGCGGGGGAAAAGCAGCCGCCGGGCACTCCGAATTCTCCATTAGATATGATGAAAATGGACAGGATTACGGAGAAAGGCGCAAGAAAAGAACCGCACTCTTTTCCTCGGTCGCTCTTTTCCTCAGGCGCCGGCTCTGATAATCAATTGACGTTTTCGTAAACGTCAATAACGGTGAGAGCATGGCCCTGCCCCCGATCCTCCGGGATAATCTGAGACTGCCGGTCATCGGCTCGCCGCTTTTCATCGTCTCCCATCCGGCGCTGACACTGGCGCAATGCAAGGCCGGCGTGATCGGCGCCTTTCCGGCCTTGAACGCGCGGCCGGAAAGCCAGCTCGACGAGTGGCTGGCCATGATCACCGAAGATCTCGCCCATTATAATGCCAGGCATCCGGAGCGGCCGGCAGCCCCCTTCGCCGTCAACCAGATCGTCCATATGTCGAACAAGCGGCTGGAGCACGATCTGATGGCCTGCGTGAAATACAAGGTGCCAATCGTCATTTCCTCGCTCGGCGCCGTGCCGGAGGTGAATGCGGCAGTGCATTCCTATGGCGGCATCGTGCTCCACGACGTCATCAACAACCGCCATGCCAATTCGGCGATCCGCAAGGGTGCGGACGGACTGATCGCCGTTGCGGCAGGTGCGGGCGGACATGCGGGCACGCTCTCCCCCTTCGCACTGGTGCAGGAAATCCGCGAATGGTTCGAAGGCCCGCTGCTGCTTGCCGGCTCGATTGCGACCGGCGGCGCTATCCTCGCTGCACAGGCGATGGGCGCCGACATGGCCTATATCGGCACCCCCTTCATCGCGACCGAGGAGGCACGCGCCTCCGATGCCTACAAGCAGGCGATCGTCGAAGGAGCCGCCGCCGATATCGTCTACTCGAACTATTTCACCGGCGTGCACGGCAACTACCTGAAACCCTCCATTCGCGCAGCCGGCCTCGACCCGGACGATCTGCCTGACGCCGACCCCTCGAAGATGGATTTCGAACAGGCGACCGGCGGCGCAAAGGCCTGGAAGGACATCTGGGGCAGCGGCCAGGGCATCGGCGCGATCAAGGCGGTGGAGCCGGCCGCAAAGCTGGTCGACCGGCTGGAAGCGGAATATCAGGCCGCCCGCACCCGGCTGGCGCTCTGAAGTGCCAAGCCTTTCCACTGAATGGGGGCCTTTCCACAGGCTTCAGCTTTTTTGCCACGCGGCATAAGAGGGTGCTTGAAATCTTCAGACAATGCCTGTATCAGCCCCATGCAAATCGCGGGCGACAAGCTTCTCCCGCCGGATTGCCGCTTTAGCTCAGTCGGTAGAGCACATCATTCGTAATGATGGGGTCACGTGTTCGAGTCACGTAAGCGGCACCATTTTTTCTGAAAATTCAATGAAAATAGCACCGCCAGACCTATCGGAAGATCAAGATGACAGGTTCCTGCGTTGTCAGGATGCGCTGTATGTTTCGTTTCTGAAAGTTCTGGAGGAAGCTACAGAAGCAGGCTGGCGCCCGCAGGAAGCACTGGTGGCGCTTATCTCGCTGGCGGACAACCACGCTTTGATGCTCGATTCGAATGCCGAGATCGAGGAGCTGCTGGCGGTGCTGAAAAAGCGTCGCTGATATCTGGTCGCAATGCTCCTTGGGTGCTGGCGCCGATATAAAGGGCGCAAGAGGGGCATGCAGCCGATCCAACAGCCCGCCGTGGATCGGGTCGCGACCTGTTGCGTGAAACGCCAACCTTGGCAGCGTATCATCAATGCCTTTTTCTGTGCGAGAGACTGCCGTGGAAGAACCGATCTCCAGACTTGAGATGAGCAGGCGCGCCCCATTGCACTTTTGGGCCAAGGCAGACAATGCTCGGATGGCCGCCCGTTATCTTTGGGACGCGACAGAGGCAGCCATGGCCGATGCCGCCAAGTCGATCGGGTATAATTCCTCTACCACGACCGCAGCCTTCGAAGCATTCCGGCGTGAATCATCCCTCGCGCTTGAGCTGATCATCAAGGCGGTGATTGCCAGGAGGATCGAACAGGGGATGGCAATGGATCACGTAACGAAAGTGCGTGCCACCCATGATCTACCCAAGCTTTGGAAAGACGCTCAACTTCCGGAGTTGGAACAGCTCGATAAACTACATCTGCTTCAATCTGGCATCGCCCTGCACTGGGCCGGCCGCTACGCCGCGCCCTTGAAGGACGAGATTTATGAGCGTGATATGAACGCTGTAGAAGAATTGCTGGAAATTGTTCCAGAGATGAAAGGGATCAAACTCCGAAGGACTCAGCCGATGGTCTGGGATCGCTTCGACAAGATATATACTATTGCTTCAGACTCGTTTTGGCGTCTGCGCGAACAGTGGGAAAATGGTCCTGTGGTCGCATGATCGGAACCTAGTCGGAGCGTCAGTGACCGAGTTTTATGAATTCAAAACCCACGACAGAAACAATTACGTGGGGTGAAGAGGCGAATTCAATCCATCTCATGGCTGCCAAGATTAGCGCATTCCTCGCTAGCCGATTTTGTAGTATCTGCTGCGGGCGCATAGACCTCAGGATTGGGTGAGTAAATCGGCCTCTGTGCGAGGCTCAAGGTTCTCGAGAGACACCTGTTGCTTGATAAGCTGGCCATTGCGCGATGTTCTCGTGTACTTGACGAGAGCTTTCACTGGTTTCAGAAGCAACTGCTCTTTAAACGCTTGGTCAGTCACGTATTTGAATGTCAGATCGTCCGTTACAGACCCCTTAAGCGTCCCCTGATCCTCTGGAAGCTGTAGCTCGAATTCATGAGAGTCAGGCAAGATCCCCAGAAGAACACCGTCATGTAAGACGTCCTCTTCAATCACCTCCACATCGCTGAAGCGCTCCGAAAGGCGGCTGATTTCCTCAAGGCCAAGGGCGACCCGCCGTTCGTCTCCTACAATCCGAGTGGTTGCGCCGGCATCCTTGAGAACCTTTGTAAACTTCTGAAGAGCGCCGACAAGACGAGGGGACGAAGCCTCGATCGCAGTGTTGAATTCTTCCGCTGACGCCTGATTAAGCTTTTCGATCAGGCCGGTGGCTTGTTCCACGGCCGACTTCAGAGGCGTGTCAAATAAGTCCGCCTGTGGCGCCGCCAACTCTTCGAGAATGAACCCCATTGATCCGCGCACAATGTCGCGGATAAAGAGCTTCGACTTGCCGGCTCCCTTTACCTTACCCTTCGTTGCTACTGGTTGATCGCCTTGCGACGCGAGAGCCGCTGCAATCACTTTCTGGTAGGAGGCCAAAGCATCAGTCGTAAAATCAAGACGGATATCACCTTGACCAATCACAGGAAGACCATCGAAAATCAGGGCAACACTGGCGAAGCTGGATCGGCGCGACTTCGCTTCAGCGATCTTCTCATCGATCTCTTTAAGGCGCTGCTCCCACATAAGACGCGCAGTGCCCCACGGGCTATCATCCTCAGTCCGCCGCCTCTCTACGAACTGGCGGTCAGTCTCCAATGCCTCTATGGATAGCAGTGTCGGCATCACATCGCCTCTATCAACGCCAGGGCCTCAGCATCCTGCGCTCTATCGAACGACACGGCAACAAATCCCTTCCATGCGAATGTCTCTCGTTGGTGAGAGAACAGGCTGTACCAATACATTACCTGCCGGAGCGTAATGCCAAGTGGATGCTCTTCGATCAAAAGGGCGTAGGTGTCCAGTGAAAATCGGTCCTTATTTTTCTTGAGATCCGCGATCTCGGAAGACCAAAATGGAAAACCGTGGCTTTGCCACAGGCTCATATCCGTCACGTATTTCTGTGGTGCGTGCAGCATCGTGAAAATGTCGATATCCTTCGGTGAGCTCCCACGGATCGCTTCAACGTTTTCGACAAAACTGCCATCAAGAAAGTGAATGCCGTTTTCGTAGCCGTCGGTGGCGATCAAGGACCTGTAGGCAATAAGGTTCCGTAGAAGTGACTTCCGTTCGGCTGACGTTGCGAATGCGCGCACGAAATCCGGCATTGTGACAAAGTATGGCGAACGATCAGCAGTAGTAGGATCATCGCCTATGGTCGGCGGAAGCATACCCTGCGCGTTAAATCCTGGTACCGGCAACCTATCCCCCTCGCCAAATACAACCCATCATGGCAGCGCCGGGTAAATTTTTACTTACTAAAACTTGTGCAGAGCTGGCTGTATAAAGCTCGCGCGAGTGATGTATCTATGGTCCTGCATCGGTCCCACACTCGTTATCACAAGAAAAGTTGATGCATATATTCGCCTCCTGGGTCACGCGGCATGCATCCGCTTGGATCATCAGAAACCGCTCGCCCGGTCGCAGAGGGGTGGCGGAGGAGGCGTTTCCAAGACTCTCCGCCAGCGTCGTGCATACCTACGCGCTCTTGAACGGCGTCTCTCCGTCCGCGATCGATGGCTCCGATCTGCTTTTTGCGTAAGCGAACCTGAACGAAATCGGCTCAGATCGATGTTCGATCTGGGCCTCATCATTGATATTGGAATGATGATGGCCTCAAAAGCCAAACGCATCCCGCCACTTGTCGTTCCAGGCCGCCAAGTCGTTCGACGCTTTGCCAAAATTGCTGTTGTTCAGCATTGCGGATGCCGTTTTCAACTCATCCGTATTGCTTCCATCCGACCTGCTGATGATCATCCCCGCCTCGATCAGTGAGGACTGGGCCGTCTTCAATCCCGTCATAAGGGTCTTGCTGGTGCTGTTTCCATTCTTGTCTTCGATGTTCGAGATGATCGCGCCACCGCTTCCAAGCTTGAAGCCGATCACGAATTCGCCGTCACCGAACTTGGATCTGTTGTCCCGGATCAGGCGCTGAATGGCGTTGGCCATCGCATTGTCATCGCTGATGCTGGGATTCTTCGCCTTTTCGGCTTTGACCAGCGAGGCAAATTTGTCCCCATCGTCGTTGATGAGCTTCTTGATGACGTCGGTAACACCGGCATCGCTGGTTTTGAAGTTGTCCGAATCCAGGAAATCAAGTGCGCTCGAGACGATCCCGTCGTTGCTCTCTTTGACGTCGAGCAGCGCGCTGTTGATTGTCGATGAGGCCTGGGTCTTTACGGCGCTCGTTTGACTGGAAATGCCGTTAGCGATGGCTGCGATAGTGTCGGCAGCCGATTTCCCGGCTTGCTGTTTGTTGGGAAGCAAGAATGCGTTCGTCTGCTGCAGGATGAGCAGTGCCGCATTGTTCGCTGGAGAGATAGCGGTCATTTTTGTTCCTCTGGTACCGGAACTCCCTCCATCGGAATTCGCGGCACGGAAGAGCTTGGGCCATCATGCCTGAGCAACCTGAATACGAGACATTAGTTGTCACAACTTTGAATTTTACGCGTTAACAAAACGCTTATTCCGCGTGCTAAATCCTGGATGCGACGTTGCGAGCACAGGATAAAGTTGACGCAGTCATCGATCCACGGAGGAGGTGGCGGAGGTTAGAACGCATTTTCCAAGAGTGGCCGGAAGCACCCTGTATTTCGCCCTCTATAAGCCGGCAAACCCGCTTCCGGCACCTTCCAGCAAACAACCTCCTCCACCTCCTCCAGCAGGTAATAACGATTTAGAATCAACAACTTGAACCGGAGGAAGTTACCTCCTCCATACGCCCTCCATCTCCATGAACCTCCTCCAAAACCTGCCTTCGCTGGAGGAGGTTCCAGGCCCGAAGGAGGTTGCCTGGCGGAGGTTCGCCATTCGTCGGCAAACAAAAAAACCCGGCTCGATGGCCGGGTTGTCAGGGCAAGTGCGCGTCAGAAAGTCGAGCCGTAACCATATGCCGGCTCATGCCTGTCAGGGCTCCATTCCCGAGCCTCGTCCGGATCGCCGCGAACATAGGCCGTCTTTTTCTCGCCGTCGCAGAAGCGGACGCCCTTATCTTTCTTCTCGAACCCGAGACCGACCATCGCCGCACGCATATGGGCGTGATGAGCCTTCGTCAGCTTATTGATGGTTTCCGGCCCATCGAAGCCGACCAGCTTCCAGACATCCGTGGCCTTGATCTTCAGCGGACCTTCCGGAATGCGCTCGCGAAGGATCTCCAGCCACGGCCCGAAATCCGACGATTCATGGGCAACACCAGCCGCTGCATTCCGCAATGCCTGACTATCCAGACACAGGTTCTCACCCGCCTCCCTCTCCGCAGCCTCCGCCCATAGCTGGTCTCGCGCCGCCGCAATGCCCGAGGGATCAGCCGCCGTCGCGCGGACGATCCAGAAGCGGCGGTTGCCGGTGGTGTCGGTCAGGTAGCGGCTTTCGTTGGTGGTGCCGAAGAGGATGAATTGCCGGGGGCGTTTGCTCGTAAAGCGGCCATAGGAGAGCCTGGCGCTATCTATCATCGTGGGGATGAAGGATTTGACGCGGTTGGTGTCGCGACGGCTGAGGCCGTCGAGTTCGGGCATTTCGAGGATCCAGTGGCCGGCGGTTTTTTCGATGGTCACTTTGGCGTCGGCGCCGATTTCGAGCTGGTCGGTGAACCAGTCGCGGTCATCGCAGAGCGCGAGGATCGCCGAGGATTTGCCGATGCCCTGGGGTCCCTCGACGACGAGCATGTAATCGAATTTGCAGCCCGGATGCCTGACGCGGCGAACGGCGGCGCAGAGGATCTTGCGGCCGAAGGCACGGTTGAGTGGCGTGTCTTCGGCGCCGAAATAATCGACGAGCCAGGTGTCGATGCGCGGCTTTCGATCCCATTGAAGACGGGCGAGATAGTCGTGCACCGGATGATAGGCGCGCCGCTCGCCGATCAGCATCAGCGCATCGAAAATGTTGTCCTTGGACGGCTCCCTGCCTTGGGCCGCGCAGGCGAGCTCGAAGCGAATTTCCGCCAGCCGCGCGTCGCTCATGCGAACGATGCTGCTGTTGCGATGGATCTCCAGTTCGCCCGAAAGCAGGTTGAGCTTGATGAACCATTGGCGATCGACCAACCATTGTTCGAGTTCGATATCGAAGCGCTCGATGCCCATCAGGCGACCGAAGCGCCCTGGCACAGCCCCGGCAGGCGTGATTGCTGGCGTCGGCTCATCGCCCTGGACTAACGCGCCCTCGACGACCTTGGCTGGGACCGGTGCGGGAAGCGCGCTTATGGAAGCCTGCACAGAAACTGCCCGCTTGAACGGCACGATGCGCCCCTCCTCCATTTCATCAGCGGGCTCCGGCCTCCAGTCGCGAAGCGTTGCGGCCATGAAGGCGTCGAGCTGGCTTTGCGTCCATCCGGCATCGACGGCATCGGCGCAGTCCCAGCCGCGGCAGGGGAAAAGGCCGACCCGCCAATCGTCGAAATTGTAGCGCTCGATATCCGAAGCGTCCCCCGCATCCGTGAAACCGACAAGGCGCACATGCGCGCCGAGCGCGGTCAGGCGGGCGGCGATCTCATCGGCGGCCGACAGGCCCGGGGTGTCGAAATCCGGCCAGATCAGCACGTCGCGGCCCGAGAGCGGCGACCAATCGGTGTGCCTGACACCCTGCGTCCCGCCCGCCCAGGAAAGGACGGTTCGGCCGCTTGCCCGGTGCAGCCAGTCGCGGCACTTCTCGCCCTCGACGATCATCACTTGGCCGTCGTTACCGATCGTTTCCAGCCCGTAGATCGGCCGTGGCTTGGGGAACGGGAAACGCGACCATGTCTCTCTGCCATCAGGCAGGCGAACGAACATGACCATCGGCGTTTCCTTAGCCCCGTCGGGGAGATCGTGGCGCAGGACATAGCCTGACAGCGAGCCATCGGCATGACGATAGGGAAAGACCATCGACGGCGTGAGGGCGCCCCATTCGGAGCGCTCACCCTTGCGCTTCGGATTGTAAAGCCTGAGGCGCACGCCTGCCTGGAGCAGACCGGCCGGCGGCGGAACGGGCACGATCCCCTCATAGATATCGGGCGCCCGGATAGGCCGGGCAGGAATATCAGGCCTGATCGTGTCGCGGCCGCCGAGAATGCGGATCGCTCCCTGAAGATCGACGCCCCTCACCTCCTGCACGAAATCAAGGACATCGCCTTTCCTGCCGCAGCCGAAGCAATGGAAACGCTCGACGCCATCCTGGCCGACGAAGATCGTAAATGACGGCGTGTCTTCGGCGTGGAAGGGGCAGCAGGTTGCGAATTCATGCCCGTTTCGGGTGAGCTTGCAGCCGTATTGCGCGGCTGTCGAAGACAGGGACACGTCACGGCGCAGGCTTTCGACATCACGAGAGACGCCCGTCCCCGACGACGGCGCGTATTGCGATATTCTATCCATCAGATATCCGCATGAAATATGGAAGCCGGCGGCTGGAGCTTTAGGAGGCTTTTTGCCGGGGTGCTGCACGCTTCAGGGACATTTCGTCCATCCAGGCGCCGACTTCGTCGGACCGCCAGAAATTGTTTTTCGAAACCTGTATGGGAGCGGGAAACTTGCCGTCCCGCACCCAGCGCCAGAGCGTCACGTTGGAAACCGGGGCGATCTTCTGAACGTCGCTGGTGCTTAAAAATGTGTAGGAGATTGCGCTGCCACTCATGCTCATTCCTCTATTTCTCAGACGAGAGGCAGAATGCGCGACGACGGTTGTTTATAATAAACGCGATGTATTTCAATGCGATGCATCCGGAAATCGGAAAGACTGCCTGGGTGGCGATCCCGGCAGTCACTGCCGCTGCAGATCAATCCGGCTCGTCACCACCGACCGGCCCGAGGCGAGGTCGCGATCGACAGTCTGCAGGCGAAGCCCGTTCTGCCCCACCTTTTCGATCATCATGATGGCGCTTCGGTCGCCATTGGTGATGCGAGCCCAGGTGACATTGAAGTTGAGGGCGTCGCCTTTCCTGCTGCCGACAAGCCTGGAAGGCTGGCCCGAGGGCCCCGTGTAGTTGCCGGTGTAGCGCTGACCGGCCGCCTTCACATTGGCCGAGAAGCTTCTTGCGAGGACGGCGAGGGCGCGACAGGTGCCGTTCATGGAAATTGCGGAAGCACTGGCGTTGGATTTCAGATTGCACGACACATTGACCTTCGTGCCGCCGATCTTGGTCAGGACCATTCCGCTTCCATCCCAGTCGCCCGCAAGCGAGTTCAGAAAGTCCGCGTCAGACGCATTCGCGTTGGCGGTCAAACATGAATACGAGAGCAATGTTGCGATCAGAAGAGGACGCATGAGAGCACCCAAGGTTTCCCCTGGGCTTACAACATCTGGCGTCAGAAATTGTTCCGCTGCGATCCGGACCTTGCGTTCTTACTCATGCCAGTGATCCGCCACCCAGGGTGTCGGCAGGATATAGTGGCGCAGGTAGCGGAAGGGCTGTTTGCCGTCGCGTTTGCTGACGTCGAAGACGCCCTTGATGTGATCGAGCCTGGTTTCGGCCCGGCCTTTCGGGCCGAATTTCCCTTCGATGGCGTTCTGCGGGTGGAAGCCGCGCGGGAAGAGGACGACGCGGGCGCTGGATGGCAGGTGCGGGGCAAGGAAGTAGTTCAGCGGAAAGGCCCAGTGGCAGTCCTGCCGGAAATGCAAAACCCAGCTGCGCGGGAAGAATTTTACGCCACCCGGCGCATTGCGGGTGACGAAGCGCTGTTCATACTGATACTCATCGGCCACTTTCTGCGGGTTGGCCCTGAACTTTTCCTGCAGCGGCAGGAGCTTGCCGACCGGAAAGCGAAAGAGCGAGCTCTGGCCGAGCCTTTCGAAAGGCGTTGTCTGGTTGCGGGCCATGACGACATCCTCAGGCCCACCAACTCTAAAAAAGTCATCAAGGGAGGCGACGACAACAAGGTCGAGGTCCAGATAGAGGACCGGCCCATCAAGGCCTCCGAGCTTCGGTCCCCAAAGCCTTGCCTTCGGCCAGATGCCCCTCGTATTGACGGGCATCTCGACATCCAGAGGCGGCAGGTCCTCGCACAGGATGCCGGGATGGAGATCGTCCCGGCAGTCGGTGAAACAGGTGAAGGTAAAGGGCGGCGTGATGTTGCGCGCTACCATCGCATAGAGCCGGTTGATGAAAGTCGGCCCGTATCTTGTACCCCAATTGATGCAAATTACCTGTTTAACGCCGCCGCTCGCAGCCAAAACATGCGTCATCTCAGCTCGCCATTTCCATGCCCGGATCCGGAACCCTTCGCATCCGCGATGGAGCGGTTCGCAGGCCTGCATCAGGTTTTCAAGTGGGAATAACCTGGCGGAAATGCAATCCTGACATCCGAGAGCCCTGGCCTGCCAGATCTCATTTTTCCGGCGGATACCCGCCGAAACTTCCTTCGCGGAATGCGTTGTATTTGAAATTTGCCAGGGCCGGAAGCGGTTTAAAGCGTCGACACCAAAGAAAGCATATCACTTGCGCTTTACCTGCTATCAGCAGGAGCATAAAAGACTGCCGACACCCCGCGTTGCACCTGCCCCACCAGCCGACACCCACCAGCCGACAGTGGTTTTCCCGTATCGCGGAGAAAGTCCCGAAAGGTTCATCATGTCCGCACCATCGAAGCAATCCAACCGCACGTTCGTCGTTGCCACGATCATGCTCGCGACCTTCATGGTGGCGATCGAGGCCACGATCGTGGCGACCGCCATGCCGCGGATCGTCGGCCAGCTCGGCGGCTTTTCCTACTACAGCTGGGTCTTTTCCGCCTTCCTGCTGGCGCAGTCGACGACCACGGTCATCTACGGCAAGCTTTCCGACATTTTTGGACGCAAGCCGGTGCTGATCGGCGGCATCCTGGTTTTCCTCGTCGGTTCGCTCTTCTGCGGGCTTGCCTGGTCGATGGCCTCGCTCGTCGCCTTCCGTCTGCTGCAGGGCCTGGGTGCGGGCGCGATCCAGCCGGTGACGATGACAATCATCGGCGACCTGTTCAAGCTGGAGGAACGCGGCAAGGTGCAGGGCGTGATGGCGACAGTCTGGGCGACCTCGGCGGTCGTCGGGCCGCTTGCCGGCGGCATCATCGTCGATACGATCTCCTGGGCCTGGATCTTCTGGATCAACCTGCCGATCGGCATCTTCTCGATCATCGCCTTCATGATGTTCCTGAAGGAAGACGTGGCGCACAGGCAAGCCAAGATCGATTATCTCGGCGCCGTCCTGTTTTCGATTTCCATCATCGCGCTTTTGACGATCCTGACGGAAACGAATGCGCCGGCCTGGGTTCTCCTATCGCTTGCCGCCGTCTTCGTCGTGACCGGCATCCTGTTCGTGCTGCAGGAGAAGCGGGCGCCGGAGCCGATCATTTCCATCGCGCTCTGGAGCCGGCGGCTGGTGGCCACCAGCAATGCCTGCATGCTGCTTGCCGGCATGGCGCTGATCGGCCTTTCGACGATCCTGCCAATGTATGTGCAGGGCGTGCTCGGCCGCTCGCCGATCGTCGCCGGTTTCACGCTGACCATGCTCGTGGTCGGCTGGCCGCTGTCGGTGATGCTCTCCAGCCGCTTCTTCAGGGCGTTCGGCATCCGCAATACGCTGCGGGTCGGCAGCTTCATGTTTCCCTTCGGGGCCTTCTTCCTTCTGTTCCTCACGCCGGAAAGCCATCCGGCCGTGGCCGGCGCCGGCTCCTTCTTCATGGGCTTCGGCATGGGGCTGATCAACCTCACCAGCATCGCGCTGGTGCAGGACAGCGTGGAATGGTCGATGCGCGGAAGCGCCACAGCCTCGATCATCTTTGCCCGCAGCCTCGGCAATACGCTGGGTGCCACCGTGCTCGGCGCGATCTTGAATGCCGGGATCAATCACTATGCGACGGGCGAAGCGGCAGACAGGCTGCACAATGTCCTGAACGAGCCGACCGGCCTTTCGGAACTCGCCGGCGATCCTGCAGTGCGCGGCATCTTCGATGCGGCGCTGCATTGGAGCTTCTGGGGTGTCGTCGTGGTGGCGGTGCTGACCTTTGCGACCACCTGGCTCATTCCGATCGGGCGTGGGGTGAAGACGAGGGGTGCTGCGAGAGAAGCGGCGTCGCATTAAGAGATAGGCTGATCGGTTGGGGTCGGTGGGTGTGGCCCCCTCATCCGCCCTTCGGGCACCTTCTCCCCGATGGGGCGAAGGGGTTTTGCCGCACCGTCCTGCCCAGACAGAAGCGTCTTGTTTCCTTTGAGCGTGCCGCGGGCTCCCCCTTCTACCCATCGGGGAGAAGGTGCCCGAAGGGCGGATGAGGGGGCCACACGGCACACCCTTCATGATGATAGCTCAGGCGCCTTCCGTGACGCTCTGCGGAATGGACTGCAGCAACGTCTGGCGGGCCGAGCGAAGGTGAACGCGACAGGCGGCCTCGATCCTTGCCTGATCGCGGGCTTCGAGCGCTGCGATATAATCGAGATGTTCATAGATCGCGCGCTCGTTGCGTTCGCGGGCGGCCGTTTTGTTCCACTGATAGTGATAGTGGAAGATGATGGCGATTGCGTCGTAGAAATCGGCAATGAAACGGTTCTTCGAGGCGCGGTGGATCAAGAGGTGAAAGCGCTCGTCGAGTGCCGAGAATTCCTTGAAGCGGTTATTGATGTCAGAGAGCACGGAGAGATGCTCTTCCTTGATAACAGCAAGATCGGACCAGGCGTGATGGTCGGCAGGCAGCTTGCCGAATTCGGCGGCCGAATGCAGCTCGAACATTTCGCGCACATCGGCCAGTTCCAGCGCGAATTCGCGGGTGAAGCCCTTGAGCGTCCAGTGGCTGTTCGGCCGTTTTTCGATCAGGCCGAAACGCGAGAAGCGGATCAGGAATTCGCGCACGCTCGTGGTGCCCGTGCCGATCTCGCGGGCAAGCTCCAGCTCGTTGATCTGCATGCCGGGGGCTGCTTCATCGGAGAGAATGCGCTGCATGAAGCTGCGTTCGATGATGTCATGCAGCGAATCCGTTTCCTCCGAGGGGAAGAAGTCGCGGTCAACAGGCTGGCGCAGCACGATCTTCTGGCGCTTGTTCCAGCGGATGATGCCCTCGTCGCTGAGACGCGTCAGGATGGCGCGCGCCGTGCTGCGGCTCACACCAAGCTGGGCGGCGATTTCCGGCTCCGAAGGCAGCGCCGTATCCGTGCGCAATGCTGCCGCATACCGGTTATAGGCTTCCTTGAAGACCGTATTCTGCCTTGCCATCAGACCTTGCTTTCCGCCCGAGTGATATGGGCTTTTCGCCCGAGCGACGCGGCCCAAGAGACCTGGGGATGATACCCGCCCACCAGGAACGGGCACAGCCGGACCAGGAGCCTCTTCAAGCGACCTTTATCTTAGTTTTGGATCGCCTGCGGCCGTTTGCCTCCCTCGTCCACAGGATCAATATTCCCGTTGACTTGAAAATGTTTATTGTAGATAAAAAACAAAATCAATGCGCATTCGTCGATGTAACGGGCGCAGAAGCGAACGTTTCGTCAGGGAGATGAAATTGGACAGACAGCCTTGGATCATCCTGTCGGCCGGAGACAATGTCGCGGTCGCGACGGCGCCGATTGCCGAAGGATCGCCCGTTGCCGGCGTTACGACGCGGCAGAAGATCGACCCCGGCCACAAGATTGCTCTTACCGACATTCCGCTTGGCACGCCGGTCGTGAAATACGGCCAGGCGATCGGCCGCACGACAGCGGATGTGAAAGCCGGCGATCACGTTCACAGCCACAATCTGCATTTCGAAAACGACCGCCTTGCTGCAACGGCCAACTCGGCTCCGGAAGAAGCAAGTGCCGAGGACAGGGCGCGTACCTTCATGGGTTACCGCCGCGCCGACGGACGGGCGGCGACGCGCAATTATATCGGCATCATCGCCAGCGTGAACTGTTCCACCACGGTCTGCCGGGCAATTGCCGACGAGGCCAACAGGACGATCCTGCCGCATTATGACGGCATCGACGGCTTCGTGCCGATCGTTCACGACCAGGGCTGCGGCATGAGCTCGACGGGTGACGGCATGAACGTGCTGCACCGGACGCTCGCCGGTTACACCCGCCATGTGAATTTCGGCGGTGTGCTGATGATCGGCCTCGGCTGCGAGGTCAACCAGCTGACGCTTTACGGCCAGAGCGGTGCCGGCGCCTCCAAGCGGCACTTCAACATTCAGGACGCCGGCGGTTCGCGCCGCGCGGTCGAGCGCGCCATGGGCGTGCTGCGCGAAATCGCCGCCGATGTCGGCCGTGAAAAGCGCGTTCCGATGTCGATCGGCGAGATCATCATCGGTCTGCAATGCGGCGGCTCCGACGGTTTTTCGGGCATTACCGCCAATCCGGCGCTCGGTGTTGCAGCCGACCTCTTGGCGGCAGCCGGCGGTACGGCAATCCTTTCGGAAACCTCCGAGATTTACGGCGCGGAGCATTTGCTGCGCAGCCGCGCCGTCAGCGACGATGTCGCCAAGAAGCTCGATGAGAAGATCGCCTGGTGGGAAGACTATGTCGCCCTGCACGGCGCCTCGCTCGACAACAACCCGTCTCCGGGCAACAAGCGCGGCGGGTTGACGACCATTCTCGAAAAGTCGCTCGGCGCCGTTGCCAAGGGCGGCCGCTCGCCGCTGACCGCCGTCTATGGTTATGCCGAGCGCGTCACCGCCCCCGGTCTCGTCTTCATGGATACGCCCGGCTACGACCCGGTTTCTGCGACCGGCCAGGTTGCCGGCGGCGCAAACATGATCGCCTTTACGACCGGCCGCGGCAGCTGCTTCGGCTGTCGCCCGGCGCCGTCGCTGAAGCTCGCCAGCAATTCGGCGCTCTTCACCTCGATGGAAGAGGACATGGACATCGATTGCGGCACGATCGTTACGGGTGACGCGACGATCAGCGGCAAGGGCCGCGAGATCTTCGACCTGATCGTCGACACGGCCTCCGGCAAGAAGACGAAAAGTGAAATTTTCGGTTACGGCGATAACGAATTTGTTCCGTGGCATCTCGGCGCCACGCTCTAAATATGACTTATTGATTTCAGGTCTTCACAAGGAGGAATGATGAAGACGAGGAGGATCGGCAAGACGGCGCTCGAGGTGACCGAAATCAGTTTCGGCGCCGCTGCACTCGGCGGCCTTTACCGCGCCTGCCCGCGTGAGCAGGCAATGGAAACGCTGGAAACGGCGTGGGACCACGGCATCCGCTATTACGACGTCGCTCCGTGGTATGGGCTCGGGCTCGCCGAACGGCGGGTCGGCGATTTCCTGCGCGACAAGCCGGAAAATGATTATGTGCTGTCCACCAAGGTCGGCCGCCTCTTGCGCCCGGTGCCGACGGGCACCGTTCCTGATTACAGCTATGTCGACCCGCTCTCCTTCGATGCCGATTACGACTATTCCTATGACGGCATCATGCGCTCGGTCGAATTCAGCTATGCGCGCCTCGGCCTGAACCGCATCGATATCCTGTTCGTGCACGATATCGGCGCCTATACGCATGGCGGGGCGAAGAACGCCGTGCATCTGAAGAATTTCCTCGACAGCGGCGTCAAGGCGCTGGAACAGCTGAAATCCTCGGGCGCGATCAAGGCGTTCGGCCTCGGCGTCAACGAAGTGCCCGTCTGCCTCGACGTGATGCGCAATGCCGATATCGACACGATCCTGATGGCCGGGCGCTATACGCTGCTCGACCGGTCGGCCGTTGCCGAACTCATTCCGCTTTGCCGGGAAAAGGGTACCTCGCTCGTCGTCGGCGGCGTCTTCAATTCCGGCATCCTTGCGACCGGCCCGGTGCCGGGCTCGCATTTCGACTATATGCCGGCAACGGACGAAGTGCTCGCCAAGGTGGGCGCGATGGAAGAGGTGGCCAAGCGCCACGGCCTGCCGCTTGCCGCCCCTGCGCTGCAGTTTCCGCTGCGCGACCCCGTCGTCTCCTCGGTGCTGATCGGCACGGCAAGGCCTTCTGGCCTTACGCGCAACATGGAAAATTTCGAGCCGCAGCTTCCCGCCGACATCTATCCCGAATTCGAGCCCTACACACTGGTTGCCGCGCCGCTCGGCGAAGAAGCCGTGCGGGTCTAAGGAGACACCATGCTTAAAGGTATTCATCCGCTTCTCGGGCCCGACCTGCTCTATGCGCTGAAGAGCATGGGACATGGCGACGATATCGTCATTGCCGACGCCAATTTCCCATCGAGCAGCATGGGTCCTGATGTCATCCGGGCCGATGGCGTCAGCGCGACTGCGATGGCCGAGGCGATCCTCACGCATATGCCGCTCGATACGTTCGTGCCGCAGTCGGCATGGCGGATGGAGGTCGTTGGCGACCCCAAGGCGGTGCCGGAGGTTTGCGCCGAATTCCAGGAGATCGTCACCCGGCGCGCCGGCGATTTTTCCATCGCCTCCGTCGAACGCTTCGCCTTCTATGAGATGGCGCGGAAGGCAGCCTATATCGTCGCGACCACCGAGTTCAGGCTTTACGGCAACCTGATTTTGAAGAAGGGTGTCGTACACCCGCACGAGGTGCAATTCGACTGAGGACCTTATTTTAGGTCCTTATGTATTTGAAATAAAAACAATTGCTTGGCAGACAATTTAGCGGGTAAAAAAGCGAAATCGGCACACTTGCAATTTGCTTTCGCCTCGGCTAGCTTCACATCGTAAATGTTTTTTATCGATAAAAATCGTCCGCCTGCGTTCAGCGGTCCGGTTTCATTGGAGGAGAACGCACCCTGAGAGGAGAACCCTTATGAGCATCGTGAAATCCATTCTGTCTCGCCGTGCCTTTACGGCACTTGCAGGCGCCGCTGTCATTGCGACGGCGATGCCGGTCACGTCCTTTGCGGCCGAGGTGACGATCCCGATCATCGTCAAGGACACGACGTCCTTCTACTGGCAGATCGTTCTGGCGGGCGCCCGCAAGGCCGGCAAGGATCTCGGCGTCAAAGTGCCGGAACTCGGCGCACAGGCCGAATCCGACATCAACG
The DNA here is from genome assembly GCF_000281145.1 of Rhizobium sp. CF142. Taxonomy (NCBI): domain Bacteria; kingdom Pseudomonadati; phylum Pseudomonadota; class Alphaproteobacteria; order Hyphomicrobiales; family Rhizobiaceae; genus Rhizobium; species Rhizobium sp. CF142. The sequence goes on from NZ_AJWE01000098.1 coordinate 149,757, forward strand.
GCCAGATCAGCATTCTTGAGAACGCCGTCGCCGGCAAGCCCGCCGCCATCGTCATCTCGCCGACCGAGTTCAAGGCTCTCGGCAAGCCGATCGATGAAGCTGCCAAGTCTGTTCCGATCATCGGCATCGACTCTGGCGCCGACTCCAAGGCATTCAAGTCGTTCCTGACCACCGACAACACCCAGGGCGGCCGTATCGCTGCTGACGGTCTTGCCGCCGCCATCAAGGCCGCCACCGGCAAGGAAGAAGGCGAAGTCGTCATCCTGACCAACCTTCCCGGCGTCGGCTCGCTGGAACAGCGCCGCGAAGGCTTCCTGGATCAGGTGAAGACCAAGCATCCGGGCCTCAAGGTGATTGCCGACAAGTACGGCGACGGCCAGGCAACGACCGGCCTCAACATGATGACCGACCTGATCACGGCAAACCCGAAGCTCGTCGGCGTCTTCGCCTCGAACCTCATCATGGCGCAGGGTGTGGGCCAGGCAATCGCCGAAAACAAGCTCGGCGAGAAGATCAAGGTCATCGGCTTCGACAGCGACGACAAGACGGTCGGCTTCCTCAAGGATGGTGCGATCGCCGGCCTCGTCGTTCAGGACCCCTATCGCATGGGCTATGACGGCGTGAAGACCGCTCTTGCCGTCTCCAAGGGCGAGAAGGTCGAGCAGAACGTCGACACCGGTGCAAACCTCGTCACCAAGGCGAACATGGCCGAGCCGAAGATCGACGCGCTCCTGAACCCGAAGATCAAGTAAAACCACAGGCGGCCGCGCCGGCTACTGCATAATTCCTTAAATCGGAATCGATTTAAGGACAAAATTATGCAGCAATTCAAAGTGTTACAGCGTCCTTTGCGCGTCTTAAAAGACGCGCGGCGCTGTAATAACCGGCGCGGCCTTTCTCATCCATGGTATGGTTCACCAGGGATGGAGCAGACGTGACAAGAGGAGGAGAGGTCCATGGTCGGACTGGAAGAGGTCAGTCATCGCCACGATGACAGCGCGACGCTGAAAGAAGCCAATCGAATTCCCGCCGGATCGCCCATCCTCGAACTGAAAGGCCTGCAGAAGAATTACGGTCACGTGCAGGCGCTGAAGCCTGCGACGCTGACCTTCCTTGCCGGTGAAATCCACGCCATCGTCGGCGAAAACGGCGCCGGCAAATCCACGCTCATCAAGTTGCTCACCGGCGTCATCACCCGCACGGCCGGCGAGGTACTGTGGTGCGGCCATCCGGTGGGGCTATCGACGCCGAACGAGGCGATCGCCCGCGGCATCAACGCCGTCCACCAGGAAGTCGTGCTCTGCCGGCACCTGACGGTTGCCGCCAATCTCTTCCTCGGCGACGAGGTCAACCGCTACGGGCTGATGCGCAGGAAGCAGATGGAGAAGATGGCGCAGTCCGTCCTCGACGATCTCGGCTTCGGCCTGCCGGCCGGTGCGCTTCTGAGCTCGCTGACGATCGGCCAGCAGCAGCTCGTCGCCACCGCGCGTGCGGCCATGCGCGGCACGCAGTTCCTCATTTTCGACGAGCCGACCGCCTATCTCACCCGCCAGGAATCCGCACAGCTCTTCAAGCTGATCCGCCGCCTGCAGGGCGAAGGGGTCACCATCGTCTATATCAGCCACCGCATGGAAGAAGTCTTCGAGCTAGCCGACCGCGTCTCGGTGCTGCGCGACGGCACGCATGTCGGCACGCGCCTGATCGGGGAGACCAATGAGGCCGAGCTGATCGCGCTGATGATCAACCGCTCGATCGAGCAGATCTACCATAAGGAAGACATTCCGATCGGCCAGACGATCCTCGACGTCAGGGGTCTTAGCGGCCCGGGCTTCGAAGACGTGTCGCTGAGCGTCAAGGCAGGACAGATCGTCGGGCTCTATGGCCTGATCGGCGCCGGGCGCAGCGAATTCGCGCTTGGGCTCTATGGGCGCCAGCCGACAAGTGCGGGCGAAATCCACTGGATGGGCAAGCGCGTCGATATCAGGAACGAACGCACCGCGATGGAGCTCGGCATTGCGCTGGCGCCCGAAAGCCGGCGCGACCAGGGGCTCTGCCTCAACCTGCCGATCGGCCTCAATATCAACCTGCCGGTGTTCGGACGCCTCAGCAACGGCCCGGTTATCAATCACGCACGAGAATCGACGAATGCCGACAAGCAGATTCGCGATCTCAGCATCAAGACGCCGAGCCGGCGCGTTCCGGCGTCCAGCATGTCCGGCGGCAACCAGCAGAAGATCGTCATCGGCAAGTGGCTGAGCCACGGAGCCCGGCTTTTCATTTTCGACGAGCCGACCGTCGGCGTCGACGTCGGCACCAAGGCGGAAATCTACCGGCTCTTCGCCAAGCTGCTGAAGGAAGGGGCAGGCATTATCCTGATCTCCTCCTACCTGCCCGAGGTCTACGAACTGGCCGACCGGCTGCACGTCTTCCGCAGCGGCAAGCTCGTTGCAAGCCATGATTTCCACGCGGCGACGCATGAAGAAGTGCTCAGCGAAGCGATCGGCGTCTGAGCCAGAAGAATAAGAGGGAGAAAATTCATGACTGTCACCCCCACCGAAATCGTCGCGCCGCCGCCGCGCCGGAAGATGAACATTCTGTTCGGCCTGACGCTGATCGGGTTGCTGATCTTCCTCTGGGTCGTGCTCGGCTTCGTCACCGAGAGCTTCTGGACGCCGCTCAACATTTCCAACCTGCTGCGCCAGGGCGCGATGACGGCGATCCTGGCACTCGGCCAGACCTTCGTCATCATCACCGCCGGCATCGACCTTTCGGTCGGCGCAATCGTCGGCTTCTGCACTGTCATCATCGCCTGGCTCCTGCAGGCGGGCGTACCGCTCTGGGCGGCGATCTTGCTGACGCTCGCCATCGGTGTCGCGATCGGCTCCTTCCATGGCTTCGGCATCGTGCATATGGGCCTGCCGCCCTTCATCATCACACTGGCGACGCTGACATCGCTGCGCGGCATCGGCCTGCTGATCACCAACGGCTCGACGATCAGCATCACCGACGAGGGTTTCAGCAACTTCGCCCGCGCCGATTTCCTTGGCGTTCCAAGCCTGTTCTGGATGGTCATCCTGGTTGCGATCCCCTCCTTCGTCTTCCTGCATCTGAGCCGCTGGGGGCGCTATCTCTTCGCCGTCGGTTCGAATGCCGAAGCGGCGCGCCTTTCCGGCGTCAACGTCAAGGGGATGATCTACCTGGCCTATATACTTTCGGCTTCGTTTGCGGCTTTCGTCGGTGTGCTGCTCGCTTCGCGTATCGCCATCGGTAACGCGACGCAGGCAGACGGCTGGGAACTGCAGGCGATCGCCTCCTCGGTCATCGGCGGCACCTCTCTTTTCGGAGCCGTCGGCTCCGTGCATGGTCCGCTGATCGGCGCCTTCATTCTGGCGACCATCAACAACGGCGCAAACCTCCTGAACGTCAACTCATTCTGGCAGCGCATCATCACCGGCCTGCTGATCATCGTCATCGTCTACTTCGACCAGCTTCGCCGGCGCCGGACGAACTGAGCGGGATGCAAAACGAAGCCGGCCCAAAGGCCGGCTTTCTTCATTTCAGCCATGCGAGAACCATCATGAAAGCTGTCCTTTGCCGCGAACCCGGCGTCCTCGATCTCGTCGAGCGCCCTTCCCCCGAAAAACCTGTTCCCGGCTGGGTGCGGCTTGCGGTCAGCCATGTCGGCATCTGCGGCACGGATTATCATATCTTCGAAGGCAAGCACCCATTTCTCGAATATCCGCGCGTCATGGGACACGAGATCTCAGCGACGGTGCTGGAGACCGGCGACGGAGTGGCGATGGCGGTCGGCACGCCCGTCATCGTCAATCCTTACCTCTCCTGCGGAACCTGTGTCGCCTGCCGGCAGGGCAAGCCCAATTGCTGCACCAATATCAAGGTTCTCGGCGTGCATACGGATGGTGCTTTCTGCGAGGAAATCGTAGTGCCTGCTGGCAATCTCTATGCCGCCAAGGGCCTCAGCCTCGAGGCGGCCGCAACCACCGAATTCCTGGCAATCGGAGCACATGCCGTGCGCCGCTCCATGGCATCAGCCGGTTGCCGCTCGCTCGTTATCGGCGCAGGTCCGATCGGCCTAGGTGCTGCGATCTTCTCACGCATTGCCGGTCATGATGTGACACTGCTGGATACGAGCGCTGACCGGTTGCAGATGGCGTCGGAGCGCTTCGGCTTTGCGTCGGGGATCGTCGCCAATGATGGCACAGCGGATGCCGTGAAGGCGAAGACTGACGGCGACGGTTTCGATGTCGTCTTCGATGCGACGGGTTATGGACCTTCGATGGAGAAAGCCTTCAGCTTTGTGGCCCATGGCGGCGCGCTGGTGCTCGTCAGCGTCGTGAAAGACGATATCCGCTTCTCCGATCCGGAATTCCACAAGCGGGAAATGATGGTCATCGGCAGCCGCAACGCGACGCGCGTCGATTTCGAACACGTCGCGGATTCGATCGCCAAGGGTCTCGTTCCGGTCGACAAGCTGATCACGCACCGCACGACGCTTGCCGATGCGCCGCGCGATCTCGCCCGCTGGGCGCATGAGAAGAGCGGCCTCATCAAGGCCGTCATCAAGGTCGCTGATTAAAGCGTATCGATCGCCGCGCGCATCTGCCTGACGACCGCGACATCGGTGCGGTTCGAGGTCGGCACATCGAAGCCGAAGGAGACGGCGCGCGGATCGGCGCTGGCAACGGCGGAGCTGCAGGAGCCGTGGATCTCGTGCGCACCCGTTGCTCGCAGGATCTCGACGGCGTTTGTGGGGCGCACGCCGCTGCCCGGCATGATGGAAATGCGGCCGGCTGCCTTGGCGGAGATGCGCTTCAGCGTTTCGAGCCCATCCACCGCCTTCGGTACGCAGCCCGACGTGAGAATGCGCTCGCAGCCGAGCTCGACCGCCTGTTCCAGTGCTGCATCCGGATCGGGCACCAGATCGAAAGCGCGATGCAGCGTCGAACCGAGGCCGGCAGCATGCGCCTTCAGGCGATGAATGAGCGGCATGTCGAGCGTGCCGTCCAGTCGGTTGGCGCCGATGACGACGCCGGCGAGGCCTGCGGCCCTGACAGCATCGATATCGGCCAGCATCGCCTTTTCATCCGTCGTATCGAAGATGAAGGGGCCGGCATGCGGGCGGATCATTGCATAGACGGGGATCGGCGCTTGCGCCGCGATCCGCATCAGGCTCGGCAATGGCGTCAGCCCGCCAAGCTCCAGCGCCGAGCAGAGCTCGATGCGGCCGGCGCCGCCTTCGATTGCCGCCTCGAGGCCCTGAGCGCTATCGACGCATACTTCCAGCAAAACTGTCATCAAATCCCTCTTCTTCCGCCAAATGCCGCCAATTGCCGGCTACGGCGCGATATTCTGCGTGGCAGCTATTACGTTTCGATCACTGTATGTCTATCGCAGGGCAGTCTACGATAGACAGTCCAACATCCACTGGACACCGAATCGATCGGTGAGTTTGCCGTAATAACTCCCCCACGGCTGCACCGCGAGATGTGTAGTAATCTTGCCGCCATCTGCAAGTGTCGCGAATAATTCATCTGTAGTGGCGCGATCGTCCATGATGAGCATGTGGGCGGAGCCTCGCATCGGCTCGGCATCGTGATTGTCCGAGGCAAAGAAAAGAAGACCCGGTCCCTCGAAGCGGGAATGCATGACTTTTCCGCGCATGCCTTCGCTGGCGAGCGGCACTCCGTGGTCGCCATGACGCATGAGTGCGGAGACCCGACCAAGGCCACATTTGGTGTAGAAGTCGAGCGCTGCTTCACACTGGTCGGTAAAAAAGAGGTAGTTGGCAAGCTGCATGGCGTGACCTCCCAATAATCTTCCAGACCGCGAAATCTTCGCGTCTCGCAGTCTGGCCTTGAGGAACTAGTGATGCGAAACGCTACGGGGCGACATCGGTGCCCACTATGGCCTCGATCAAGCTGGCATTGTCGTAGCTGCGGCCACCGATGCCCCAAGCTCCCTCAGGAGCGTAGACGACATTTGACCAGATATGTTCACGCTTCAGCCGTCCCTCGGCTGCCTTTTCAACGATATCCGTTGCCTTTTTAATGAAAGCGCTTTTCGCCTCGGGCGTCGTCAGCGCGATCTCGGGAAGCTTGAGTTCGACAAAAGCTGCCGCCGCCATCTTGCCACCGGCAAGTACGTGCTCCTTCGGCAACACGTTGATCGAGCCGACGATGTTGGCCGCCATAAAGGCATTTCCAGTCAGTTCCGAGACTTCGAGAAGCGCGTCTGTCAGTCCGGAAAAGACCTCAGCCTGCGCTTGTGACGATAGCAGTCCTTCGGGCACGGTGAGCGTAATGGGCATAGGGTTCTCCTCATTTGAACGAGAACGGCATTTCATATATACCGAACACTCTCTATCCATAAACATGGATCGCTCTCTATGCAAGCCATAAAGAGTGATCACTCTCAATAAGGATGACTATGCGCTACAGTCCAGAGCATAAAGAGGAGACCAAATCCAAGATCGTGGCAGCAGCGGGTCGAGTTTTCCGAAAGGAGGGCTACGGTGGCGGCGGCATCGAAGCATTGACCAAGGCTGCTGGCGTGACCAACGGCGCCTTCTATGGGCACTTTAAGTCCAAGAGCCAAGCCTTCCGCACCGCCGTGCTGTCAGGCTTGGAAGAGTTGCGGCAAGGGATTGCAGCGCTCAAAGGCAGCGACCAGGCAAACTGGCTGACGACCTTCGTGGAATTCTATCTCGGTTACAAACGGACCTGCGATCTCGGCGAAAGTTGCGCCTTGCCGAGCCTTTCCACTGACGTGATGCGCGCCGATGACGATACCCGCGCTGCTTATACGGCGGAGTTGATGCGCCTAATCGACGAGGTCGCCGCAGGTTTGCCGGAGAACGATGCTTCAGGCACTCCCATCGGTTCGCAAGAAGATCGGGCGATCGTGCTGCTCGCCATGTTGAGCGGCGGCGTTACGGTTGCCCGAGCCGTATCGGACCCGGAGTTGTCGGACCGCATCGCCCACCTCGTAGCGCAGGCAGCGTTACGCCTGGCCGGCCAGAAGGTATAGGAGAGCGTGCATTCGAGTTCCGCCGATCACTGAAGTTGTACGGTGCCAATGGCGTACATGTCGTACTCATCTTCGCAGGCTGCGGCCTGCCACAGCTTGTTTATGCGAAGGCGGCATTTTGCGCGACGGGTGCCGGGACAATTTTTGCCGCGGTCGCAATCAGCAGGTCGCAAGCGTCAGCGGCGGCTCTCCGATGATTGAAGGCCACGTGGTAGGACATCAGCATCGGCTCGGCGAGTTCGACGATACGCACCCGGTCTGCGATCGGCATGGCGCTGACGCGGCCGAGAAAGGAGACGTAGCCGTGATTGGCGACGAGATCGACGATGACGGGCAGTGAATCCGCCGCGGTAATATCGCGATCCCTCAAACGACGATGCAGGGTGCGGTCGTAGCCGAAGGTCATGGCGGCGTGGCCGATGCCAGTGCGTGGGCTCGGCGTGCAGATCGGATGGCTGGCCACAAGTTCCTTGGCGGTTGCTTCCATACTGTCGAGCGGGGCGATCGCCACCATATCGGTGCGCAGCAATTCGCGATGACGGAAGCTTTCCAGGCCGAAGACGGAATCGAGAATCGCAACATCGATGCGCCCGGATTTCAGCGCCTCACGCAGATCGTCGGCAGTCATCGAGACCAGCGATAAAGCATTCTTGTTGCGGCCGGCATTCCACTCGGCAACGAGGCTACCCAGGCAGCGCGCAACCCAGCTTTCCGAGCCTGTGGGGATAATGGCGCCGATGCGGAGCGACCGGGCGGTGCGCTGATAGCGTTCGTCCGCAGCGGATTTCAACTCGTTCCAGGCGAGGCTGATGGTTGAAAAGACGGTATAGGCAAAGCGGCCCTCCTCCGTCAGCGCCGAGCCTTGTGCCTGACGCTCGAAGAGCCGGTCTCCAAAGAATTTCTCAAGATTGGCAATCTGCAATGAAAGCTGCGGCTGACCAAGACGAAGGCGGCGTGCTGCCCTGTTGATGCTGCCTTGATCGGCAACCTCCAGATAACGCTCCATGGTGACGAGCTTGACGGGGATGCGGGCGGCCCATTGTCCGTAAGCTTCCGGTTCACGATAGCCAAGCTTGTCGCCAAGCTGCGCTGTAGCAGCAAGGATCGGCGCCAATCCCTCCAGAACTCTGCCTCCGGCAAGCAGAATGACCAGTTCGCCCGAGGAACGTTCGGCGAGCTTCAGGGCGAGTTCCGTCTCCAGACTATCGATCGCTGCCGACGCGGTCGAGACGGAGATGTTGAAGCGACGCGCCGTTTCGCGCATGGAGCCGGAAGAGAGAACATGGCTTGCGATGAAGAGGGCGCCGAGATGCAAGGCTTTCTCCGGAAACTACTGAAAAGGCGGAGGATATGACGTGTTCGTGAAAAAAGATATCCCTGCCCATAGAGGTGCAGGCTATCGTTCACTCCATAAGAAATCCGGGCGGCGACAGAACCGATCAAAAGCACCGGAACACCGTGGAAACACGCAAGGGGACAAAAACAAATCGCGCCGACCTTGGAAAAGGGAATGCAATTCCGCGCAACGGTTTGCATTCGCCGCCATAATCGCGTCGCGAGAGCGAATACTGGAGGGGGCTGCTTCGATTTTCGGGCATCGATTTTTCGGTCATCGATTTTTCGGGCGGGCACACTATTTCCATGACGCACGTATTTCCGGCATGATGGCCTGATGGCTGACCATGCCGGCGGGTTTTATGCGCGCAGGCTTCGCGTCCGGGGCTTTCGCGACGTTTAACGGTGTTCAACCAAGGGGATAATCATGCTGAAGAAATTCGCACTTGCCGTTTCGCTTGCCGCCTTTGCGGCCGGCGCGGCCCACGCCGCAGACGTCGTCGTTTCATCGAAGATCGACACGGAAGGCACGCTGCTCGGCAACGTCATCGCGCTGGCGCTCAATGCCAATGGCATCAAGACGCAGGACCGCATCGCACTTGGTGCTACGCCTGTCGTGCGCAAGGCGATCACCGCAGGCGAAATCGATATCTACCCGGAATATACCGGCAATGCCGGCTTCTTCTTCAACAAGGCCGATGACGCCGCCTGGAAGAACCTCGACCAGGGTTACCAGCTGGCAAAGAAGCTGGACTATGACGCCAACAAGATCGTCTGGCTGACACCCTCGCCCGCCAACAATACCTGGGCGCTCGCCGTGCGCAATGACGTTGCCGGCCCGAACAAGCTCAAGACCTTGTCCGACTTCGGCAAGTGGGTTTCGGGCGGCGGCGCCGCCAAGCTCGCGGCTTCGGCCGAATTCGTAAACTCCGCCGGCGCCCTGCCTGCCTTCCAGACGACCTATGGCTTCACGCTGAAGCCGGATCAGGAAGTCGTGCTTTCGGGCGGTGACACCGCTGCAACGATCAAGGCTGCGGCCGACCAGACCAACGGCGTCAATACCGCCATGGTCTATGGTACTGACGGCGCAATTCAGGCGGCCGAGCTGACGGTTCTCGAAGACGACAAGAGCGTGCAGCAGGTCTATGCACCGACCCCGATCATCCGCGAAGCCGTGCTGCAGGCAAACCCGAAGATCCAGGAAATCCTTACCCCGATCTTCCAGAGCCTGACGGCAGACGAGCTGCGCAAGCTCAACGCCAAGATCCAGGTCGATGGTGAGCCGGCGAAGTCCGTTGCCGAAGCCTATCTGAAGGAAAAAGGGTTCCTGAAGTAATTGCCTACTGCCTAATTCCTTAAATCGGAATCGATTTAAGGATAAAATTATGCAGCAGTTTCAAGTGCTATAGCGTCCTTTGCGCGTCTGAAAAGACGCGCGGCGCTGTAGTGCCCCGCCCGGCATTCGGGCGGGGCACTCTCCGGACAGGGTTGGATCGATGGAAGAAACCTTAGCGGTCCGCAAGCTGGACCGGCTCGGCGTGGTACTGGTGGCAGGCGGCATTGTGGCGACGGCTCTTCTGCCTTTCATCTATGTGAAGGCAAACCGTATCGCTGCCGGCAAGCCGATGCTGCTGACACAGCTTCTTCCCCAGCCTTCCGTCGTCATCCTGATGGTCCTCCTTGTTGCCACTGCCCTGGCGACGCTTTTCCTGCGCAACGCTTTCATTCGCCTGGGACTTGGCACGCTCTGCCTTGCCGCACTGATTGCTGCAATCGGCCTTGCGGCGACGGCCGCGACACCATCAGGCAGCACCGTGGCGCGCATGACGCCCGGCGGCAGCTTCTGGGTGCTCCTCGGCGTCATCGGCCTCATCATCTCCGACGCGCTGGTGAAGATAAAGCTGACGCCGTGGATGCGTGTTGCGTCCCTTGTCGCTTACACAGCCTTGCTCGCCATCTGCCTCTCGTCCGGCCTGCTCGACAGCCTGTCGATCCTCCGGGAATTTTCGACACGGGCCGACCAGTTCTGGACCGAAGCCGTCTCTCACCTGCTCCTGGCGCTCGGTTCGCTCGCAATCGCCATCATTCTCGGGCTGCCACTCGGCATCCTCTGTTTCTGGGTGCCGAAACTGCGGGCGATCGTGCTGCGGACACTGAGCCTCATCCAGACCATTCCGAGCCTGGCACTCTTCGGCCTCCTGATGCTGCCGCTCGGCTATCTCGCCGCAAACGTACCGCTTGCGGCCGATATCGGCATTCGCGGCATCGGCACCGCGCCGGCGCTGATTGCGCTCGTGCTCTACTCACTGCTGCCGATCGTCGCCAATACGGTCGTCGGCCTCGAAGGCGTCGATCCCTCAGTGCGTGATGCTGCAGCCGGCATGGGACTGACACGCCGGCAGATCTTGACCGGCATAGACCTGCCGCTCGCCTTTCCCGTCATCCTCACGGGCATCCGCATCGTGCTGGTGCAGGCGATCGGCATGGTAACGATCGCCGCGCTGATCGGCGGTGGCGGCTTCGGCATCTTCATCTTCCAGGGGCTTGGCCAGACGGCCATGGACCTCGTTCTTCTCGGCGCCGTGCCGACCGTTTTCTTCGCCTTCTCCTCGGCCGTCATCCTTGATGCGGTCATCGAAAGCATCCAGGGGCCAGCCGCATGAGCAAGATCGAGATCAGGAACGTCACGAAGCGCTACGGCTCTGCAACCGTCGTCGACAATGTCTCGATGAGCGTCGAAAAAGGCTCGATCACTGTCATCGTCGGCACGTCGGGCTCCGGCAAGTCGACGCTGATGCGGATGATCAACCGGCTGGTGCCGATCACCGAGGGACAGATCTTCGTCGGCGGGCAAAACATCATGGACCTGCCGGCGACCGAGCTTCGCCGCAAGATCGGCTATGCCATCCAGGGACACGGCCTGTTTCCGCACCGGACGGTGGCGCAGAATATTGCAACCGTGCCGGAGCTTCTCGGCTGGGATACGGCCCGCATCGGCAGCCGGGTGACGGAACTGCTCGGCCTCTTCAATCTCGACCCGGCGATCTTTGCCGAGAAATATCCGCATCAGCTGTCCGGTGGCCAGCAGCAGCGCGTCGGCGTCGCCCGGGCGCTGGCAGCCGAGCCTGAGCTGCTATTGATGGACGAGCCCTTCGGCGCGCTCGACCCCGTTATTCGCGGCAAGGCGCAGGACGATCTGCTGGCGATCCAGAAGCAGTTCGGCACCACGGTCGTGCTCGTCACGCATGACATGGACGAGGCCTTTCATCTCGGCAACCAGATCGCCGTCATGAGCGGCGGCAAGCTTCTGCAATGCTCGACGCCGGAGAAGATCCTGACAGAACCGGCCGATCCCTTCGTGCAGCAATTGACCGGCACATCCGACCGGGCGCTGAAGCTGATGTCGCTGACACCACTGAAGGACAGCATGCAGCCGGCCAAGCCGGGCCTGCCTTATTCGCTGGCGCAGTCGCTCAGTCTTCGCGATGCTCTCGCCGAAATGATCTGGCAGGGTGTCGACGAGGCGGCCGTGCAGGATGCGAACAAGGCGCCCGTTGGTTCGATCTCCATGGGTCGGCTGCTCGAACTGGGCCGCAAGGCATGAAATTCATCCTCGCCAACCTGTTTCGCGCGCTGGCGCTGGTGATGCTGCTCATCCTGATCTTCAGGACAGAGTGGCTCTCCTTCATGCTGGTGCCGCTGACCAACAACAATGCACCGCCGGTCTATATGCAGAACAGCCTCGCCTCGCTGGCGCTCGGGCACCTGGAGCTGGTTTTCATTTCGATTATCGGCAGCGCGGTGCTTGCCGTGCTCGGCGGCATTTTCGTCACCCGCCCGAGCGGAGCAGATTTCCTGCCGCTGTCGCGCGCCATTGCCAATGCCGGCCAGACCTTTCCGCCCGTGGCGGTGCTGGCGCTTGCCGTTCCCGCCACCGGTTTTGGTGCTGCGCCGACGCTGATCGCGCTCTTCCTCTACGGGTTGCTGCCGATCTTCGAAAATACGGTCGCCGGCCTCAAGCAGGTGTCGCCACAGGTGCTGGATGCCGCAGATGGCATGGGCATGAACGGGACGCAGCGTCTCTTCAAGGTTGAGCTACCGCTGGCATTGCCGCTGATCCTCGAAGGGTTGAAGGTCGCAACCGTCATCAATATCGGCACGGCGACGATCGGCTCGACGGTTGCGGCAAAAGGTCTCGGCGAGGTCATCATTGCCGGCCTGATCTCCGACAATACCGCCTTCATTCTGCAGGGTGGGTTGATCGTCGGCCTGATGGCTGTGCTGATCTATGATGTCGTCGGCATGCTCGAAGGCGTCATCACGCGCAGAATGGGCTTGCGTCCGGCTTGAGAGGACGGCTACCAAGGCAGCGGTAATGTCAGCGATGGGAGACCGCCTTGGCCAAGATGATCCATTCGATGATCCGCGTTCTGGACGAGGCGCGCTCGGTCGATTTCTACAGCAAAGTCTTCGGGCTCGCGGTTGCCGACCGTGTCGATTTCGAGACCTTCACGCTGATCTATATGAGCAATGAAGAGACCGGCTTCGAGCTGGAGCTGACGATCAACAAGGGTCGCACGGCGCCCTATAATCTCGGCGATGCCTATGGCCATCTCGCTGTTTCCGTTCAGGAAGTGCAGGTCGAGCACAAGCGGCTGACGGATCTCGGCCTCAACCCCGGCAAGCTCGTGGAACTCAACCGCGACGGCAAGCTGTTCGGGCTGTTCTTCTTCATCACCGATCCTGACGGCTACAAGATCGAGGTGCTGCAGCGCCACGGCCGTTTTCAATGAACATAAGAGGCTGAAATGATTGGGAGGAGAGACCTTCATAACGGCTGGACGCTTTCCTGTAACGATACAGGAAGAAGCAACCTGCCGGCTTCGATTCCGGCAACGGTGCCTGGCTGCGTGCATCTGGACCTGCTCGCAAACCGGCTGATCCCCGATCCCTATCTCGATATCAACGAGATCACCAATGACTGGATCGGCAAGACGGAATGGGTCTACAGGCTGGATTTCGAAGCCGAGCCTAATGACGGCCAGGTGCAGGAACTCGTCTTCGACGGCATCGATACGATTGCGACGATCCGCCTGAACGGCGAGGAGATCGGCCGCACCTTCAACATGCACCGCACCTATCGCTTCGACGTTTCGTCGCTGCTGCGGGAAGGTGCAAACGAGCTCAGCATCACCTTCCATTCCGCCTATGCCTATGGCGCCGAGATGGAGAAGCATTACGGCTACCGGCCCAACAATTATCCGGGACCAGGCAACCTGATACGCAAGATGGCCTGCAATTTCGGTTGGGACTGGGGTCCGACGCTTGTCACGGCCGGGCTCTGGAAGCCGGTGCGGCTGGAGAGCTGGGATCGGGCGCGGCTTGCCGCTACAAGGGTTTCGGCAGCGCTTGCGGGCCGCGATGGGCTGGTCAAGGTGCATGCGCGGCTCGCAAGACACGGCGAGGCCGGGCCAACGAAACTCACGGCCGAAATCGGCGGCGTGACGCAGACGGTCACGGTCGAAGCGGATGCCGATGAGGTTTCCTTCGAGGTTCGCGTGCCCTCGCCGCAGCTCTGGTGGCCGCATCATCTCGGCGCGCAGCCGCTTTATCCGCTGGAGATCCGGCTGGAAGACGAGAGCGGAGATGTCCTCGACGGCTATTCGAAGCAGATCGGCTTCCGGTCGCTGCGGCTCGATACGTCGCCGGATGCGCATGGCTCGGCCTTTACCTTCGTCATCAACGACGTGCCGATCTTTGCCTGTGGCGCCAACTGGATACCGGACGATTGCTTCCCTTCGCGCGTGACGGCGGAACGCTATGCGGCGCGGATCGATGAGGCGAAGGCTGCCAATATCAATCTGCTGCGTGTGTGGGGCGGCGGCATCTTCGAGCGGGACGAATTCTACGAAGCCTGTGACCGGGCCGGCATGCTCGTCTGGCAGGATTTTCTTTTTGCCTGCGCCTCCTATCCAGAGGAAGAGCCGCTGCGCAGCGAAATCGTCGCCGAGGTGCGGGACAATGTGGTGCGACTGATGCCGCATGCATCGCTCATCATCTGGAACGGCAATAACGAGAATATCTGGGGTTTCGACGAGTGGGGCTGGCGGCCGATCATCAAGGACGGTGTCAGCTGGGGGCTCGGCTATTATCTCGATGTCCTGCCAAAGCTCTGCGCCGAACTCGATCCCATCAGGCCCTACTATCCCGGCAGCCCCTATTCCGGCTCCATGAATATCGAGCCGAATGACGACCGGCATGGCTGCAAGCATATCTGGGACGTGTGGAACGACGTCGGTTACGAGGTCTACCGCAATTACATTCCGCGCTTCTGCTCGGAATTCGGCTGGCAGGCGCCGCCGGCATGGGCGACGCTGCAGGAGAGCGTGCATGACGAACCGCTGACGCCGGAATCGCGGGGCGTCTTCCATCATCAAAAGGCGACGCAAGGCAATGACAAGCTCATCAAGGGGCTTGCCGGACACCTGCCCGTGCCGCAGACGATGGATGACTGGCATTTTGCGACGCAACTCAATCAGGCGCGTGCCATCCGCTTCGCCGTCGAGCACATGCGCTCGCATCGCGATATCTGCAAGGGCGCTGTTATCTGGCAGTTCAACGATTGCTGGCCGGTCACGTCATGGGCAGCGCTGGATTCTGCCGGTCGGCGCAAGCCGCTCTGGTATGCGATGCAACAGGCGTTCCATCCTCGCCTGCTGACGATCCAGCCGCGTGGCGACGGCCTGTCGGCTGTCGCGGTCAACGAGCAGACACTGTTCTGGCGCTCAAAGATCAGCGGCAGGCGGATGCGGCTCGATGGCACGGTGTTGGCGGAATTCGAATTCTGGCGGCTGCTCTGCGACCGGTTCGAAGCGAAGGAATTCCCGCTGCCTGAGGATATCGCAAAAGCCGGCACGGCGGATGAGGAAGTCATCGTTGTCCAGATGCTCGACAAGCGCGCCTTCCACTATTTCGTCGAGGATATCGACCTGAAGCTGCCGGCCCCTGATCTCGACATTTCACTGGCAAAATCGGCTGGCTGCTATGAGGTTACGGTCACCGCCAAGAGCTTCCTGAAAGATCTCTGCCTGATGGCGGATCGGCTCGATCCGGCGGCGGTGGTGGATTCCATGCTGGTGACCCTGTTGCCGGGTGAAAGCCATATCTTCCGTGTGACGACCGACAAGTCCCTGTCGGCCGAAGATATCGTGGTTGGCACAGTGCTTCGCACTGCCAATGATCTCGTGAACAAAAACTGAAAGGCCCCGCTCTGGCGGGGCCTCTACCGGCTCGTCCTCGCGGACGGTGTTACATCCAGTAGGGCGGCACGCCATAATAATCATAAACGCGGCGGCCATTATCGTTGTACCAGGTGTCATCATCATCCGCGTAGCTCGGCGCGCCTTCGATCTGCTCCTTGGTGAGATCGATGCGATAGCCGTCCAGCTGGGTATCGTAGGTCAGCTTTTCCCACGGCAGCGGATAGTGATCACTGCCGATGCCGAGAAAGCCGCCGAAACTCAGAACAGCATAAGCGACGCGGCCGTCCTGCTTCCCGAGGATGAGGCGTTCGATGGAACCGATGTGTTTGCCATCGGCGCCATAGACGCGGGTGCCTTCAACGCGGTCGCTGGCGATCAGCGTCGGGGTATCCTTCACATTCGGGTCGCGTCGGGTGGCGTCAGTATCCTGATTCAGCATTGTGCACCTCCTTGTCGTTTCCTCGTGGTTCTTCCACATCGAGAAAACGTGCCCTATGCCTCAAAGTTCCCTGCCGCATGCCGTTCATATGCGACACTCGCGATATTGACGTTTACGTTAAGGTTATTGTAGCCTCAATCCGCTTGAACCGCTCAAGCAATGGCATAAGCTGCCTTGACGGAGGATGGAGGATCTTCCGATCGACCGGTGTCATCCGGTTTCGGCGGCCGAATGGGAGAGAGACACAATGAACAGTATTTCCGTCCACCCTGGTGGTGCGAAACCGGAAAAACCATGGCTTGCCACCTATCCGGACATCGTTCCGGCCGAAATTCCCCCACTGGAATTCTCATCGCTTCCGGATCTCCTGGAAAAGAACTGTGCCCGTTTTGCCAACCGCAAAGCCTTTTCCAGCATGGGCAAGACGATGACCTATCGCGAGCTCGAGGTGCAAACCCGCAAGGTGGCTGCCTGGCTGCAAAGTGTAGGCCTGCAGAAGGGCGACCGTGTCGCCGTGATGATGCCGAACGTGCTGCAGAACCCCGTCGCGGTCTACGGCATCCTGCGCGCCGGGCTCGTCGTCGTGAACGTCAACCCGCTCTATACGCCGCGCGAGCTCGAGCATCAGCTCAACGATTCCGGCGCCAAGGCGATCTTCGTTCTGGAGAACTTCGCCCGCACCGTCGAGCAGGTCATCAACAAGACGGACCTGCGCCATGTCGTCGTCACCTCTCTCGGCGAAATGCTTGGGCTCAAGGGGCATATCGTCAATTTCGTCGTCCGCCGGGTGAAGAAGCTCGTTCCGTCCTGGTCCATTCCGCAGCATAAAAGTTTCAGGCAGGTACTATCCGAGGGAGCGAACAGGGCGCTTGCGCCCGTCGCGCTCACCGGCAGCGATATTGCCTTCCTGCAATATACGGGAGGGACGACAGGCATTGCCAAGGGCGCGATGCTGACGCACCAGAACCTGCTTGCCAACAAGATGCAGTTGCAGCTCTGGTTGAAATCCGCCTTCGACAAGAAGAAGCAGCCTGACGTACTGAACTTCCTCTGCGCGCTGCCGCTTTATCATATCTTCGCTTTGACGGTGAACTCGCTGATGGGCATGTCGCTTGGCGCCCATAATGTGCTGATCGCCAATCCGCGCGATATTCCGGGACTGGTGAAGGAATTCGAGAAGTCGAACATTCATATCTTCCCCGGCCTCAACACGCTCTTCAACGCGCTGCTCAACAATGCCGATTTCGCCAAGCTCGATTTCTCCTCTCTCGTCATGTCGCTCGGCGGCGGCATGGCCGTGCAGCGGCCGGTGGCCGAGCGCTGGCTGAAGGTGACGGGCTCGCATGTCACCGAGGGCTACGGCCTCTCCGAGACGTCACCCGTTGCGACCGCCAATCGCTTCGATTCACCCGAATTCACCGGCTCGATCGGCCTTCCCATTCCCTCGACGGAACTCGACATCAGAGATGAGGACGGCAATTCCCTGCCGCTTGGCGAGATCGGCGAGATCTGCATTCGCGGCCCGCAGGTCATGGCCGGATATTGGAACAAGCCGGAGGAGACAGCCCGGGTGATGACGCCGGACGGCTATTTCCGCACTGGCGACATGGGGTTCATGGACGAGCGCGGCTATACCAAGATCGTCGACCGCAAGAAGGACATGATCCTCGTCTCCGGCTTCAACGTCTATCCGAACGAGATCGAGGAAGTGGCCGCCATGCATGCCGGTATCCTGGAGGCGGCGGCGATCGGCGTGCCGGACGGGCATTCCGGCGAGGCGGTGAAGCTCTTCGTCGTGCGCAAGGACCCTGGTCTGACCGAAGCCGATGTGAAGGCCCATTGCGCGGCCAATCTCACCAATTACAAACGACCGCGCTTCATCGAATTCCGCACCGAGTTGCCGAAGAGCCCTGTCGGCAAGATCCTGCGCAAGGACCTGCGCGGCTGAATTTGACGGTCTCATGAAATTGAGGGCCATCCGCTTGTCGCGGGTGGCTTTTTTCATATTTCGTCAGATGGCTGAACTTGATTTGACTGCGGGAAAGAGAATAGTTTCCGCAACCCTCTCCGCCTCCAAAGGAGTCTCCCATGAATGCCATCGTCGAACAATTGAAGAGCACCGCGGCTGCCACCAAGGCCACCGATCTTCGCGCCGCCTTCGCTGATGATCCGAAGCGCTTCTCGCGCTTTTCAGTATCGCTTGACGACCTGCTGATGGATTTTTCCAAGACGGCCGTGAACGACGAGATCCTGAAGCTTCTGGTGAAGCTCGCCGAAGAAGGCGGCGTCGAGAAGAAGCGCGAGGAGATGTTCTCCGGCAAGGCGATCAACTTCACGGAAGACCGCGCCGTTCTGCACACGGCGCTCCGCAACCGTTCCAACACGCCTGTCCTGGTCGATGGCAAGGACGTCATGCCTGACGTCAACGCCGTGCTTGCCGCCATGGCCAAGTTTGCCGATGGTGTACGTTCGGGCGCGCTGAAGGGGGCGACCGGCAAGAAGATCACCGATGTCATCAATATCGGCATCGGCGGCTCGGATCTCGGCCCGGTCATGGCCACACTGGCGCTCGCGCCCTTCCATGACGGCCCGCGCGCCCATTTCGTCTCCAATATCGACGGCGCACACATTGCCGATATCCTGAAGCTGGTGCAGCCGGAAACGACGCTCTTCATCGTCGCTTCCAAGACCTTCACCACGGTCGAAACGATGACCAATGCGCAGACGGCGCGCAAGTTCATCGCCGGCGCGCTTGGCGAAGCTGCCGTTCAGCATCATTTTGCCGCCGTTTCAACGGCGCTCGAGAAGGTCGCGGCCTTCGGCATCGAAAGCGCGCGCGTCTTCGGCTTCTGGGACTGGGTCGGCGGCCGCTATTCGATCTGGTCGGCCATCGGCCTGCCGCTGATGATCGCTGTCGGCCCGGAGAATTTCGGCAAGTTCCTCGATGGCGCCCATGCCGTCGACAACCATTTCCGTAAGGCGCCGATTGCAGAAAACCTGCCTATGCTGCTCGGCCTCATCGGCTTCTACCACCGCAATGTTCTGGGTTACCCGACGCGCGCCGTGCTTCCCTACGATCAGCGCCTGTCGCGTTTCCCGGCCTATCTGCAGCAGCTCGACATGGAATCGAACGGCAAGGGCGTCACGATCGACGGCACGCCGGTCGAGGGCAATTCCGGCCCTGTTGTCTGGGGCGAACCCGGCACCAACGGCCAGCATGCTTTCTATCAGCTCATCCATCAGGGCACGAGCATCATCCCGGCCGAGTTCATGATCGCCGCCAACGGCTTCGAGCCGGAGCTGCGCCACCAGCACCAGCTTCTGATGTCGAACGTTCTTGCCCAGTCGGAAGCGCTGATGAAGGGCCGCACCTTCGAAGAAGCCAAGAAGCAGCTGACCGACAAGGGCATGGAAGACAAGCAGGCCGATTTCATCGCCCCGCACCGCGTCTTCACCGGCAACCGCCCGTCGATCACCTTCGTCTACGACAAGCTGACGCCCTATGCGCTCGGCCGCCTGATCGCGCTCTACGAGCACCGCGTCTTCGTGGAAGGCGTGCTCTTCCGCATCAACTCCTTCGACCAGTGGGGTGTGGAGCTCGGCAAGGAACTGGCGACCGGCCTGCTGCCCGTCGTCGAAGGCAAGGAAAGCGCTGCAGGTCACGACTCCTCGACGCAGGGTCTTGTTGCCGCGTTGGCAAAGCTCGCCAAGTAATATCGGCGATCCGCAAACGGTAGCCGGGTTCAGTTCTCGACCAGCAGATTTTTATCGAACCAAACGTCCTGATAATCATCTGCGATCAAGAACCGCCAACCCGGCGCCAAAGCGAGGTAGGGCTCAACGGCAGCCACCCAATCGCTTAAATGATCTACATGCAACGGTTTGAAAAAATCATCCGCCGCGCTGTATTCACCCGCCCAGATATACCAGCCCGATGTTCCTCCAGTCTGAGGATGCCGAAGGCCATTCAGCGGCATGATTCCGGACTTTACATTTAGCGATATCCCTACAGTTTCGCTGGCAGAAGGAGCGGACATGGGAGACCCGAAGCGGTCGCAAATCTCCTTCTGCTTAATCGAGAGGCTCGTTCTCAAATTCGCTGTCCTTATCGGTCTGATTGGAAAATCCGGCAGCGGCAATCTCTTTAGCACTTGGAGCACTGTGACTAGACGGCATCTACATGACGAGCGCACGACTTGTCGATTGCATCGCTTTCATGAAAAGTCCGGGCAGATGAGGATCAAGCACATACACACCGCGAGTGAGCTTTTTTATTTGACCCTGTCGAATGGCCGCGCATCTCTTCGTCTATGGAGAGATTCAGAGTGGAGGAGCTGATGACCGCTACGGATGATGAGCTGGTGAAATTCGAAGCCGAGGGAGCGCTGCCCTTGCCGCCGTCTACCGATGCGGGCTTCGTCGAGAACGAGGGCGCGCGCATCTGGTATGCGAGTTATGGCGCCGGCCCTGCCGTCATCCTGCTGCATGGCGGGCTCGGCAATAGCGGCAACTGGGGGTATCAGGTTCCGGCCCTCATCGATGCCGGTCATCGGGTCGTGGTCATCGATAGCCGCGGGCACGGCCGCAGCACCCGCGACGACCGTCCCTATACCTATCACCTGATGGCCTCAGATGTGCTGGCCGTGATGGATTATGCCGGAATCGAGGAAGCAGCCTTCATCGGCTGGAGTGACGGCGCCTGCACGTCGCTGATCCTGGCCGACCAGCAGCCGGACCGGGTCTGCGGCGTCTTCTTCTTCGCCTGCAACATGGACCCCAGCGGCACCAAGGAGTTCAAGGCGACGCCGGTCATCGACCGTTGCTTCAGCCGCCACAGGAAGGATTATCAGGCGCTATCGGCGACGCCAGATGCTTTCGAAGCGTTCGTCGGCGACGTCTCCAAGATGATGGCGACGGAGCCGAATTATTCGGCCGAGCAGCTGGCGGGCATCACGGTGCCGGTCTCGATCGTCCTCGGTGAACACGACGAATTCATCAAGCCCGAGCATGCCGATTATCTGGCAAGGACGATCCCGGATGCAGAATTCGTACTACTGCCCGGTGTCAGCCATTTCGCGCCGCTGCAGCAGCCGGACCTCTTCAATCGCGAGGTCCGGGCCTTTCTCGAGCGGATCGCTTGAGCCTCAGAGACCGATTTCTCGCGCCCAGGGAGGATTGGCGCCGGCACGCGAGACGGTGACCGCGGCGGCCTTGGCGCCAAGCGCCAGGGCGTTGCGCAGGGCCTGCTCATCGAGCGAGGCGACCTGCGCCTTGGTCAACAGGTTGTCCATCTTCAGCGAGGCGAGAACGCCGGCATCGAATGTGTCACCGGCGCCGACGGTATCGACCACAGTGACGCGTTCGCTCGGGACCGTGACCTTGCGCGCGTTGGTGTATCCGGTGGCGCCTTCCGCACCCTTGGTGATGACGACGAGCTTGGCGCCGTGGTTCAGCCAGTGGGCTGCCAGCGCATCATGGTCGCCTTCCAGGCCGAACCATTCGAGGTCCTCGTCGGAGAATTTGACGATGTCGGACTTGGCGGCCATGCGCTTGATGCGGGCCATATGCGCGGCCTTGTCCTTGATGAAGCCGGGGCGGATGTTCGGGTCGAGCGAGATAACGCGTTTCGCGGCTTCGCGGTCGAGCAGGGCCTCGTAGGTTTCGCCGCAGGGGCTCGGGATCAGGCTGATCGCGCCGAAATGCAGGGCCTCGCAATCATCGCCAAGGGTTGGCAGATCATCCGTGGTGATCAAGCGGCCGGCCGTGCCCTCGTCATAGAAGGCATAGGTCGCCTGACCGTTGACGAGCTTGACGAAGGCGATCGTCGACGGGCGTGGCGTGATGGCGCAGGGGCTGTAATCGACGTTGCTCGCCTTCAGCGTATCGAGCAGGATTTCGCCCATCATGTCGTCGGCAATGCCGGTGAAGAAGGCCGTCGGGATACCCAGACGACCGAGCGCAATCGCGGTATTGAAGATCGCGCCGCCGGCATAGGGCGCAAAACCCTTTTCGCCCAGGGTCGTATCCCTCGGCAGCATGTCGATCAGGGCCTCGCCGCAGCACAAAATCATCGAATTCCTCCCAACAGGACTTACGCGTTCTTCAATCGATTAAGCGAGCTTTTGTCAAAAGGCTAGAGCGAAAGCTCACTCACGCCACCATTCCTTGCCGACCAGGCGAGCGGCGCATCGAGGAAGGCCTCGACTTCGTGCAGCGTCCTGTCGTCGAAGAGCTTCTGCTGCTTGGCAATCGCCAGCACTTCGCGCCAGGTGGCGATGTGATGGAACTGGACCTTGCCATTTTCAAAGCGCTGATGCGCCTCGGCAAAGATGCCGTAGAAGAACAGGGCCATGCCGTGATCGACGATGCCGCCGGCAGCTCTGATAGCATCGATGAAGGTGAACATACTGCCGCCGGCCGTCGTCAGATCCTCGATGATGAGGACGCGCGCTCCTTCCTTCATGTCGCCTTCGATCTGGGCATTGCGGCCGTGGCCTTTCGGCTTCTTGCGGACATAGATCATCGGCAGGCCGAGACGATCAGCTAGCAATGCGGCAAAGGGAATGCCTGCGGTCTCACCGCCGGCGATGCAATCGAACTGTTCGAAGCCGGCATCGCGCAGAAGGGTGCTTGCGGCAAAATCCATTACGGTGGAGCGGACGCGTGGGAAGGAGAGCAGCTTGCGGCAGTCGATATAGACGGGGCTCATGATGCCGGAGGCATATTTGTAGGGCGTCTCGGCGTTGAAATGAACAGCCTTGATCTCCCAGAGCATCTTGGCCAGCAGCTCTGCCATGGTGGCTCGGTCAGGAAATGTGGTCTGGATCATGCGGCTTACTCCTTCGGCTGACGTTCCAGCGGCAATAGCAGCAAGAGCGGTCGGTTTCCAGATGGAAGGCGGCCGTCAGCCGAGCAGGCGGGCGATATCCGCAATCTGCATCTTCTTGAAGAGCGCGATCGCCTGCACGCCCTCTTCCTCATCCAGCGAAACCGCGTAGCGGACGGCAGCCGCAAGAAGCTGCATCGTCAGCCGGGCGATGGCCAGAAGCTCCGTCTCGGTCCGCTCCGACCACAGCTGTTTTAGCACTGAAAGCAGGGCCTGCGCGTGAAATTCCATGTCTTCGGCATCGACTTCCTGGAGAAGCTTGTCCGTGTGGGTCGCGTGCCAGATATCGCACATGACAGGCTCGCGGCGAAAGAAGGCATAATATTCATCGGCGATGACGCAGAGAGCCGTCCGCAGATTGTCGGCGTCCGTCACCTTGGCCAGTTCGTCGGCTACACATTGCCGGCCCTGCTCGTTGAAGCGCTCAGCGAGCGTGCGGATGATCGAGGTCTTGTCCGGGAAATATTGGTAGAGGGCGCCAAAGGAAAGCTCAGCTTTTTCAACGATCTCGCTCATTTTCAGGGCATCACTGCCATTCTTTTCGATGAGGTCGGAGGCCACCGCCAGGATTTTTTCGAAGCGCTCGCGGCCGCGCTGCTGGCTCGGAATGCGGCGTGGCTGACCGGTCGGCTCCTGCTGGCGCCTGCGCCGTGCGATCACTTCTTCTGCCATCTTCCGCTTCCTTCAACTGTTGACAAAGAAAATAAGAGAGTTTATCTCATTTTGCAAATGAGAGAGTTTCTCTTGTTTTAAACCGAGGAGGAGTTTCGACATGCAGAATTCCGAAATCGTTCTGATCGGCGGATCGGGAAAAACCGGTGGCCGCATTGCCGACAGGCTGGAAGATCTGGGACTTGACGTGCGCAAGGCGTCCCGCTCCACGATACCGGCCTTCGACTGGGAGGATCGCGCGACCTGGTGCGGTGCGCTCACGGGTGCGACGAGCGCCTATGTCGCCTTCCAGCCGGACCTTTCCGTCTCCTGGGCGGCAGAGGCCATCGAGGCGCTTTCAAAGCTCGCGAGAGAGTGCGGGTTGCAGCATATCGTGCTGCTTTCCGGCCGTGGCGAAGAAGGGGCGCAGCGGAGCGAGGAAGCACTCAAGGCAGCGGGGATCGACACCACGATCCTGCGCGCCTCCTGGTTCTGCCAGAATTTCAGCGAGGGCGCTTTCGTCGAGCCGCTCATTGCCGGCAGGCTGGAGCTTCCGGCTGGCAATATCAAGGAGCCTTTCGTCGATGCCGATGACATTGCCGATGCGGCAGTGGCGGCACTGACCGATATCAGGCATCGCAACAGGATCTACGAGCTGACCGGTCCTCGCGCGCTGAGCTTCCGCGAAGCCGTTGCCGAGATCGCCGCGGCCTCGGGCCGGTCTATCGACTATGAACAAGTATCGATGGCGGATTTTAAAGAGGGTCTCTCCGCTGCGGGAATGCCAGAGCCTGTTATCGCGCTACTGGAAGAACTCTTCGGACAGGTGCTCGATGGGCGCAATTCCGAGGTGATGGGTGGCGTGACAGAGATACTCGGCCGCCCGGCAAGGGATTTCAGCCAATACGCGCGAGAGACCGCGGCAACCGGATTGTGGAGCGCCTGACCATGCAGATCGTTCTCGTCATTTCCCTCATTGCGGCATCGATCGGCAGCGGCCTTGTCGCCGGCATCTTCTTTGCCTTCTCCACCTTCATCATGACCGCCTTTTCGCGCATCCCGGCCGAACAGGGCATTGCTGCGATGAATTCCATCAACGTGACCATCGTCCGCTCGCCCTTCATGCTACTCTTCGTGCCGACGGCGTTCCTCTGCGTCGTGATCGCAGCGTTGGCCTTCATGAATTGGCGCGGCGGCGCCTCTTCGATGATGCTCGCCGGCGCGGCACTCTATGTCATCGCGTCCTTCCTCTCGACCATCGTCTTCAACGTGCCGATGAATGATGCGCTGACGAAAATGAGCGGCAACGGCCCTGAAGCGGTGCAGCTCTGGACGACCTATCTCAGGGACTGGACCTGGTGGAACCATGTGCGCACCATCGCCTCGCTGCTAGCCTCGGTCGCGTTCGTCCGTGCGCTGATGCTGATCTGAAAAGGGCGGAGGGAATGCCCTCCGCCCTTCCTTTGTGTTCACGCAATTGCGGACGCAGAACCGCTGCGCACTTTTGCCGGAATTGCTCTAATCCTGCTGGCAGAAGGTGATGCGGTTGTTGAAGGGGTCGATGACGCCCATTTCGAGCCCCCAGGGCGCTTCCTCGACACCCGGGTTCATATAACGGTAGCGTTTGGCGGCGAGTTCTGCCTGATAGGCTCTGACATCCCTCACCCGAACGAAGGCTCGCGCGCCGGGGCTGGCATCGCCGGAATGTTCGCTCAGGTGCAATTGCATATTCTCGCGCGAGACCTGGCAATAGAGCGGGGAGTTTTCGCCGAAACGATGCTCCCAGTCGAGCGTGAAACCCAGGAAGCCGCAGTAGAATTCCATGGCTTTCTCGACCGAGAAGATGCGGAAGATCGGCACAGGCGGCTCGATGCCGAGAGGAGATTTCGCTCCTTCTGCCTCATCCAGCTTTGCCGAGAGAATATTCCACTGATCGAAGCCGAATTGTCTGGCGACAATCTCCAGGGTTTCGCTATGGGTGACGGAAATATCGCGGTCGGCAAGCGCCTGCCGCAGGGTTTTTGCCATAAGCTTGGCATCGCGAAAATCGCGCATGGTTCATCCTTCTCCGTTGGCGGCAAACAGGAAGATCAGTGCCCGCGTCTGCTGACCCGTTCGCCATCGATTGCCGGAGCCAAGGATGTGAAACTGGATTTGGATGCATTCACCATAATGCCTAGGCATCGCGGGGCGGCTGGCTGCATCCGGCCGGCTATCAGCTTACGAAAGGTCGCAAGAAGGATCAAGAGGCCGATCGCGCATCCCCTGCCGGCACCGAATGCAGGTGGCTGGCGAGTTCGACACGATTGCGGCCGGCGCGTTTGGCGACATAGAGCGCCTTGTCCGCCTCCCCCAGCATGGCATCGAAATCGAGCGGCTTGGAGCGGCCGGGGGCGACGCCGACGCTGACGGTGCATTTCAGCACTTCGTCGTCGATATAGATGTCGCGGTCCTCGAAGGCCTTGCGGATGCGCTCGGCGGCCAGCTCGGCGCGGCCGGGCATGATTTCCTTCAGCACCAGCGCGAATTCCTCACCGCCGAGGCGGGCGGCCGTATCGCCGCTACGGCAATTAGCCGAGAGTTCGCCGGCAAAGACCTTCAGGACGTGATCACCGGCCGCATGGCCATAGCGGTCGTTGACCGATTTGAAATGATCGATGTCGAAGACGATGACAGCGGTCGAAGCGACCATGGCGCGGACGCCATATTGGTCGAACAGAGCGCGGCGGTTCAGCAAACCGGTAAGCGGATCGGTGATCGCATCGATGCGGTGACGGGCGGCAAGACGCCATTGATGCAGCGCCAGCGACAGGGCGCCAATGCCGGTCATCCCGGCGATGCACACGGCGATACTGAGGTCTTCCGCCCAATTGCTGGGTGCGGCCCCGAGCACCAGCTTGCCATCCCAGATCAATACCGCGGCGCAGAGGACAAAGGAAATCGCCGTCAATGCGTAGAGGGCGGTAATGCCAGATATCGGTGCAGGTGCTTCGGCGCGGTCGAGCCAATATTGCCAGGCGGTGGTGAAGAGCAGAAAGGCAATGGCGAGATTATCGGCCATGAACGCCAGACCATCCAGCCCGGCGATCATCGGCGGAATGGATACGGCCATGGCGACAAGTGCACGGATGGTGATGCCCAGTATCGGCAGCCGGCCGGTGCGGAACTGATAACCAGCGCCCCAGATGGTCGCGAAACCCGCGTGAAACAGCACGAAATTGCCTGCACCAAGCAGGCGCCCGGGCTGCTCCACATAGAAGGCATAGGCGAAAATGCCGGCGACGACGAGAACGAGGCCGAATGCGCCGGTGAGAAGAAAGGTTTCGGCCCGGCGCGCGAGCCAACTTCCCGTGAGCGTCACGGCAAGGCAGGTTGCTGACACGCCAAGCGCCAGCAGCAATGAATTATAGTCAAGCATCATGCTTTAAATCTCCGCGGCTTCTGCCGCGCCGATAACGTTCTGAAATCTATCTCGTCACTGCTGACGAATGTCTTACGTATTCCGTTAAAAAAACATGGATTTCGCAGCCGAGCGTTACAAATTCAACATTCGGCAGCAACTACAAGAAGAATAATATTTAGGCCCGCAACGTCTTTTCTCAGCCTTTGATCCGCCAATGCAGTGCAAACATCGGATCAAAGACGGTGACCGGACCGGCGCCGGTCTCAATCCTGACGGGGAAGACTACGGGTTCGGCCTGGCGCTCCAGCGTGATGCGCTCCTCATTGGGCGCCAGCCCATACCAGGCCGGGCCATTCAGGGAGGCAAAGGCCTCCAGCCTGTCGAGCGCGCCATCCTGCTCGAACACATGGGCAAGGCAGCTCATCGTGTTGATCGAGGTATAGATCCCCGCGCAGCCGCAGGCGCATTCCTTGAGCGGGTCGACATGGGGCGCGGAATCCGTGCCGAGGAAGAATCTGATATCGCCGCTCGTGGCCGCGGCCCGCAGCGCCAGCCTGTGGTTCTCACGTTTTGCGACGGGCAGGCAGTAATAATGCGGGCGAATGCCGCCGACGAGAATGGCGTTGCGGTTGATGATCAGGTGATGGGTGGTGATGGAGCCGGCGAGATTGGCCTTGGCCGACTTGATATAATCGATGCCATCGGAGGTCGTGACATGTTCCATGGTCACCTTCAGCTCCGGCAGGCGCTTGCGTAGCGGGTCGAGCACCGTCTCGATGAAGACGGCTTCACGATCGAAGATATCGACGTCAGGCGTCGTCACCTCGCCGTGGACGCAGAGCGGCAGGCCGATCTTGGCCATGCGCTCCAGCACCGGCATGGCCTTTTCCATGTCGCGCACACCACCGTGTGAGTTCGTCGTGGCGCCGGCGGGATAAAGCTTCACGGCGGTGATAAGGCCGCTCTTCTTGCCTTCTTCCACATCGTCCGGGCTCGTATCCTCGGTCAGATAGAGCGTCATCAGCGGCTGGAAACGATGGCCAGCCGGAAGCGCCTTCATGATGCGCTCGCGATAGGCGGTCGCATCTGCGGTCGTGACGACGGGTGGCACGAGGTTCGGCATGATGATGGCGCGCGCGAAGGTGCGGCTCGTATCCCCGATCACACCTTCCAGCATGGCGCCGTCGCGCAGATGCAGATGCCAGTCGTCAGGACGGCGGATGGTGATCGATTGCATGGGAGCCTCCGAAGCGATGCGGGTTTTGCCTCGATAGCATCAACACCGGTGCGGAAACAACTGTTCAGGCCAGCGCGATTTCCAATGTCATATCGGCAGGGCGGCGATTTTCGAGAATCAGGCGACCGTTGGGCAGGTCGTTGCCATAGACTTTGGCGCTTGCTTCTTCCTCGGTCAGCTTGTAGCCGCGCCAGCGATCCCAGAGGCGCTCTTCCAGGACCTCCATCGGCGGGGCGAGCATGATCGTATAATCGAAGATACCGTCGAGTTCGGCCCATTTGCCCTGCGTGAAGAGCAGATAGTTGCCCTCGATGATGATGAAGCGGTCCTGGGGATCGATCGGCCGGGCAGAGGCGATGGCAAGTTCACGCGAACGGTCGAAGACGGGAACGAGGACCTCCTGATCGGCGGGGCGCACGGCTTTGACGATATCGAGGAAGCCGCGGACATCGAAGGTTTCCGGAATGCCCTTGCGGGCCAGCAGACCACGCTCGATGAGGACCGCATTGTCCATATGGAAGCCGTCCATGGGCAGCACGGCTGCGCTCTCGCCCATCGCGTTCAGAGCGCTCACGACATTGTCGGCCATGGTGGATTTGCCGGCGCCGGGCGGGCCGGCGATCGCGATGAGGAAGCGCCTGGTGTTGCCGGCGCGGTTCAGAACCTCGCCGACAATTTCGTCTATTCTTGCATTCATGCCGCGACGGGCTCCGCAGGGACCGCCTTGGCGCCGGTCATGAAGGCGACGGCATCAGACATCGTGTATTCCTTGGGATTGATGACCGTCAGGCGGCGCCCAAGGCGATGGATATGGATGCGGTCCGCCACTTCGAAGACATGCGGCATGTTGTGCGAGATGAGCACGATCGGAATGCCACGGGCGCGCACGTCGAGGATGAGTTCCAGCACGCGACGGCTTTCCTTGACGCCGAGAGCGGCAGTCGGCTCGTCCATGATGATGACCTTCGAGCCGAAGGCCGCCGCACGGGCAACGGCCACGCCCTGACGCTGGCCACCGGAGAGCGTTTCCACCGCCTGATTGATATTCTGGATAGTCATCAGGCCGAGTTCGGAAAGCTTGGTGCGTGCCTTTCTTTCCATCGTCGGCCGGTCGAGCATGCGGAACCAGGAGCCGAGCACACCCGGTTTGCGGATCTCACGGCCGAGGAACATGTTGTCGGCGATCGACAGTGCCGGCGAAAGGGCGAGGTTCTGATAGACGGTTTCGATACCCGCCTCGCGCGCTTCCATCGGCGATCTGAACTGTACCTGCCGGCCTTCCAGGGTGATCACCCCGTCATCGGGCGTGACTGCGCCCGATATCGCCTTGATGAGCGAGGATTTGCCGGCGCCGTTATCGCCGATGACGGCAAGGATTTCGCCCGGATAGAGGTCGAAATCGGCATTGTCGAGCGCTGTCACACGTCCATAACGCTTGACGAGGCCGCGGGCGGTGAGAATGGGTTCGACAGCCATGGTTACACCGAAACCTTTCTGATCCACTGATCGATGGCGACGGCGGCGATGATCAGCACGCCGGTCAGCAGGACTTTCCATTGCGGGTCGGCGCCGAGCATATTGAGCCCCATCGACACGACGCCGACGATCATGGCACCGAAGAGCGTGCCGAGAATGGAGCCGCGGCCACCGAACAGCGAGATGCCGCCGATCACAGTCGCGGTGATCGCCTGCAGATTGTAATCGGTGACGGCCGAGGACGGCGAGATCGAGCCATTGCGGCCGATCGAGACCCAGGCGGCGAAGGCAGCGATGACGCCCGAGATGGTGTAGACGGTCAGCAATACTTTCTTGGCCTGGATGCCGGAAAGCTTGGCAGCCTCCGGGTCGTCGCCGACCGCATAGACATGTCGGCCCCAGGCGGTGTGATTGAGCACATACCAGAGGAGCAGGACGAGCAGGACCATGGCGACGACACCGAGCGTCAGCACGGCGCTGCCGAGCTTGAAGCTCGCGGCGAAAAGATGCAGCAGCGGCGCCTGTTCGTCGACGTCGGTGTCGCGGATCGTCTCGTTGGCCGAATAGATGAAATTCGTCGCCATGACGATGTTCCAGGTGCCGAGTGTCACGATGAATGGCGGCAGTTTCATGTAGGCGACGAGAAAGCCGTTCAGCAGTCCGCACAGGCCGCCGACAAGGAGGCCGACAATGACCGCGATCGGTGTCGGTATGCCGTAGGTAATGGCGACATTCCCCATGATGACGGCCGAGATCACCATGATGACGCCGATCGAAAGATCGATGCCGGCGGTCAGGATCACCAGCGTCTGAGCCGCACCGAGAATGCCGACGATGGCGATCTGCTGCAGGATCAGTGTCAGGGTGTAGGACGAGAAGAATCGCCCGCCTATCGTTATCCCGAAGACGATGATCGCCAGCACCAGCACGATCAGCGGCACGGCGGCCGGTGTCGAGTGCAGAAAATGCTGCGCGCGTTTGATCAGCGAGACATTCTCGTGCTCGAACGAAGCAACGCTCTTGTCGCTTTCGTCGAGGACGCGTTCAAATTCCTGTGCTCCGGTCATGGTTCCTCCTTCGCAGCCGCGCGCCGAACTCACGCGAAAGCCGTCGCCGATAGTCTTCCGGTCTTTGTTCAGCCGGTTTGTCGGGCGACGGCATATGGTCCGCCCAAAACGGCCGGGGATCAAGCCCCGGCCACTTCTCACACTTATTCAGGCGGGGCTTAGCCCCAGCACTTGTCCGTGCCTTCCTTGGTGTCGATCGACTTGACGCCGGAGACCGGCTTGTCGGTGACGAGGGATACGCCAGTGTCGAAGAAGGACTTGCCTTCGGTCGGCTTCGGCTTTTCGCCGCTATCGGCGAACTTCTTGATCGCCTCGATACCGAGCGACGCCATCAGCAGCGGATATTGCTGCGAGGTGGCGCCGATGACGCCTTCCTTGACCGACTTGACACCCGGGCAACCGCCATCGACCGATACGATCAGCACGTTCTTTTCCATACCGACGGCCTTCAGCGCCTGATAGGCGCCGACAGCGGCCGGTTCGTTGATCGTGTGGATGACGTTGATGCCAGGATCCTTCTGCAGAAGGTTTTCCATGGCCTTGCGGCCGCCTTCCTCGTTGCCGTTGGTCACGTCATGGCCGACGATGCGCTTGTCATCTTCATCGCCGATCTTGTTCGGGTTCTTCGGGTCGATGCCGAAGCCGATCATGAAGCCCTGGTCGCGCAGAACGTCGACCGTCGGCTGCGACGGCGTCAGGTCGAGGAAGCCGACCTTGGCGTCCTTGGCCTTGTCACCGAGCGTTTCCTTGGCCCACTGGCCGATCAGCTTGCCGGCGAGCAGGTTGTCGGTGGCGAAGGTGGCGTCGGCGGCATCTGCCGGCTCGAGCGGCGTGTCGAGCGCGATGACCAGCAGACCGGCATCACGCGCCTTCTTGACCGAAGAGACGATGCCCTTGGTGTCGGAAGCGGTGAGCAGGATGCCCTTTGCGCCGTCGGCAATGCAGCTTTCGATCGCCGCGACCTGGCTTTCGCTGTCGCCATCGATCTTGCCGGCATAGGACTTCAGCGAAACGCCGAGTTCCTTGGCCTTGGCCGTAGCACCTTCCTTCATCTTGACGAAGAAGGGGTTGGTGTCGGTCTTGGTGATCAGGCATGCGGAAACATCTGCCGCCATCGCCGGAGCGGAAAAGGCGACGCCGAGCGCGAGAGCGCCGAAAGCGAGAACTGATTTCTTCATGAACTCCTCCCAGAGATTAGCCGACCCGCCCCCAAGGCGGTGCCGGAATTCATGCACGGCGAGACTTGCGGAATGTGACATGAGCCCCCTCCCAAAGCCGTCCCGTGCCGTTGACGATGGCAATTAAGAGCGAAAGAAAACGGCTTGTCAATAAATAAATCCAATTGAATTATTAATTCGATGTGGCATGCTGGCGGGAAATCGGGCATAGGCCGTTAATCGGGAGGAGTGGCCAATGTCGTCCTTGGATGGTCCGGATTCGATGCCGGCCCCGCCGCCAATTCTGAATCCGTCGGGAGGTGCGAACCAGATCAGGGTGCGCGCCTATAACGAACGGCTCGTGCTGTCGCTGGTGCGCCTCTACGGTGCCCTGTCGAAGGCCGATATCGCACGTCGTAGCGGGCTGTCTGCCCAGACCGTCTCCGTCATCATGCGGGTGCTGGAGAAGGAAGGGCTGCTTTCGCGCGGCGAGCCCATTCGCGGCCGCGTCGGCCAGCCATCCATTCCGATGCGGCTCAATCCGGATGCCGTCTATTCCTTCGGCGTGAAGATAGGCCGGCGAAGCGCCGATCTCGTGCTGATGGATTTCGTCGGCAGAATCCGGCTGCAGTTGCACAGGATCTATGCCTATCCCCTGCCCGACGAGATCCTGTCCTTCGTGATCCATGGGATCAAGGAGCTGGAAGGCAAGCTGGACGAGCGCGAGCGCAGCCGCATAGCCGGCCTCGGCATCGCGGCCCCTTTCGAGCTCTGGAACTGGGCGGACGAAGTGGGGGCACCCGAGGGAGCCATGGAGGTCTGGCGCGATTTCGATCTGCAATCAGAAATCGCCACGCAGGTATCCTACCAGGTCTTCCTCCAGAACGACGCGACCAGTGCCTGCGGTGCGGAACTCGTCTTCGGCATCGGCCCATCCTATCCGGATTTCGTCTATTTCTTCATCGGCTCCTTCATCGGCGGCGGGATCGTGCTGAATTCGTCGATCTTTTCCGGCAAGACGGGAACGGCAGGAGCCATCGGTCCGCTGCCGGTGCGCGGCAAGAATGGCGAGACACTGCAGCTTCTGGAGATCGCCTCGATCTTCGTGCTGGAAAACATGCTGCGCGAGCGCGGCATCGACCCGCAGCCGCTCTGGTATTCGGCCGATGACTGGGTGGATTTCGGCGAACCGATGGAGGCCTGGATACAGGATACGGCCAAGGCGCTGGCACAGGCGATCGTGGCCGCGGCCTCGATCATCGACTTCAGTGCCGCCGTCATCGATGGCGGCTTTCCCGACTGGGTGCGCCGGCGCATCGTGCAGGCGACGATCCACGAGGCTGAAAAGCTCGACCTGCAGGGCGTCGTCATGCCCGATATCGTCGAAGGCTTGGTCGGCGCACAGGCGCGTGCGATCGGCGGCGCCAGCCTGCCGATCTTCGCGCGTTATCTCACCGACCAGAATGTGCTTTTCAAGGAGATCGACAATGCTGAAAGGGCTTAACCCGCTGCTCAGTCCCGAACTGCTGGCGACATTGCGCGGCATGGGCCATGGTGATGAAATCGCCATCGTCGACGGCAACTATCCGGGCATCGAGCATGCGCGGCGGCTGATTCGCCTCGACGGGCATCATCTCATTCCGGTTCTCGATGCCGTCCTGAGCGTTTTGCCGATCGACGACTTCGTGGAGGAAGCGATCTTCCGCTCGACGGTGAAGGCCGAGCGCGACAAGCTCGATCCGGTGCACGAGGAAATGATTGCCTGCTGCGCCAGGCACGAGCCGGATCGCGAGGTCATCCCACTCGTCGGGCAGGATTTCTATGGCCGCGTGCGCGCGGCCCATGCCGTCATCCAGACCAGTGAGCCGCGGCTCTATGCCAATATCATCCTGCGCAAGGGCGTAATCTATCCCTCGGCCAGTGACGAACCTGCCAAGGCCGAGGTCGATCCCTTCGTCTACTGAAATCTGCGCTCAGATTTCGCCGGCCGAAGGCCCCCAGACATCCGTCAGGGCAAAGCCGAGGGGATGCGGATCGAAGGGGTCGAGGGCGACCTGAGACAGGCCGAAGGTGAAGCCGCGGCCTGATATCGTCGGGATGACGGCCGGTTTGCCGGCGACTTCCGTCACCGCCTGCAGGCCGACCTCGAATTCCGAGCCGATGATCGACTTCGATTTGAAGGTGTCGCCGACCTTGACCTTTCCGCGGGCGTAGAGGGTCGCGAGATTGGCCGAATTGCCGGTGCCGCAGGGCGAACGATCGGCGCGTCCCGGCCACATGGTCGTGCAGGTGCGCACCGTACCATCAGCCTCGATATCGCGGAACATGACGTAGGCGACACCCGAGATTGCCGGGATTTCCGGATGCACGACGTGGATATTGCGGTTGATCAGGTCTTTCAGGATCATGCCGGCCTGCACCAGTGCTGCGGCATTGGCCTTCTCGATCGTCAGATTGATCTGGCCGACATCGACCAGCGCATAGAAGATGCCGCCATAGCAGATATCGGCCTTGATCTTTCCCCAATGCGGCGTGTCGATCTCGACATCGAGCTCGTGGACGAAGGACGGCACCATGGTGAGTTTCACCTTCTCACAGCGACCGTCGCGGCAGGTGGCCGTCGCCTTCACCAGGCCGGCTGCTGTTTCCAACGTGATGATGGTTTCCGGCTCCTTCATCTCGACGATGCCGGATTCAAGGAGAGCGGTCGTCACGCAAATGGAGTTCGAGCCGGAGCTCGCATGCGCCTGATCAGGCTGCAGGATGATGAAGGCAGCATCGGCATCAGGATGCTTCGGCGGCAGCAACAGGTTGACCGAGCCGATCGGTGCGCCGCGCGGCTCGAGGCAGAGGAAGCGACGGAGTTCCTGCCCCTTGGGGTCGGTGTTCAGCCAGTGAAGCTGGGCGGCGACCGTTTCGCCCGGAATTTTTGGCACGCCACCGATTGCGACCTTGCCGATTTCACCTTCGGCGTGAACATCCAGAAGCTGGATCGTGCGCTTCCATCTCATCTTTCAAACTCCAAATCAGACGTGACGCGCGATGACGCCATCGACGCGGATATTTTGCGGGTGACAAAGGTTCCGGCCATGACCAGTCCTAGTACCTGTTGACGCGGAATGGCTTGATATCAACTGATGTTTTGACACCTGCGACCATATCCGCGATCAGCCGCGCTGTCGTTGCCGAATAGGTCAGGCCAAGATGGCCGTGGCCGGTGGCATAGAAGACGCCAGGCAATTTCGAAGAGGGCGAAATGATCGGGATCGTATCCGGCAGCGCCGGGCGGTGACCCATCCATTCGCTGGTATCCTGAACCTTGAGATCGGGCAGGATGCGCTGCGCATGGCGCACGAGCACGCGCGGGCGGCGGAAATCGGGCGCCGCCGTCAGTCCGGCAAGCTCGACATTGCCGCCGACACGGATGCCGCCCGCCGTCGGTGTGACCATGAAGGCGCGATGCGGCCAGATCACCGAATAGCGCATGGAAATACCGGGCTGCATGATCTGCGTATGATAGCCACGCTCGGTTTCGAGCGGGATCGGCTCGCCAAGGGCCTCGGCGAGGAAACGCGTGTGGACGCCGGCTGCCAGGATGACCTTTTCGGCTTCGATGCGGTTGCCGTTTTCAAGAAGGACAGCAGTCTTGCCGTCACTCTTGCGTTCGACACTTTTCACCTGGCCGGATACGAAGTTGGCGCCAGCTGCCTTTGCGGCATCGGCGAGCTTTACGACAAGCTTATACGGATCGCGGATCGACTTGTTGTCCGGCATCAGCACCGCCTTGGCGACTTTCGGCGACAGCGTCGGCTCGTAATATTGGATTGCGCCATTGCTCAGCACTTCGAATTCGAGGCCGTAGCGCCGCATCAGTTCGAGATGGCTACGGTCCGCATCGAATTCGGCCTCGGTCTCGTAGATCGCAAGGCAGCCCTCTTCGGTCATCAGTTCGGGCGCACCGATGGCATCGAGCATGGTGCTGATATCGCCGAGCGCGATCTTGGAGAGGCTCATGCCCGCATCCTCGATCTCCCTCAGACGCGAGGGACGGCCGGCGGCGAGGAAACGCAGGAACCAGGGCAGGATTTTCGGCGCATAGCTTGGCCGCAGCCAGACCGGGCCTTCCGGATCGATCAGCCAGCGCGGCAGCTTCTTCCAGGTCGAGGGACCGGAACCAGCTGCAAAATCGAGCGCGATGCTCGCCATATTGCCATAAGAGGTTCCCCTGCCCGGCTCGCTCTTATCGATCAATGTTACTTGAAAGCCGCGCCGCTGCAGTTCGAAAGCAATCGAAGCGCCGATCACACCGGCGCCGACGACGGCTACCGTCTTATTCGTTTCATTCGCCATATCTTATCCACCGCACGGCAGAGTCGATGCCGCTGGAGACGTGATATATCACAACGAAGCGAATGCCTATGATTTTTTACTGAGCATCTTCCGGCAGTCCGGCGCCGACGCTATCGCCCACGGAACCCACAGTATTGTTCATTGACTGGCCGAGACGGCGCACCTGGTCGTCATAGTTGCGGCGGGTGCGGGGATCGAAAATGGCGATCGGGGTGCTGACTGCGAGACTGACTGCGCTGCCTGCCGTCTGGGCAGCACCGATCGCGACAGCACCGACCGCCTCGCCAAGGCCGACCTCGGAATCGGTAATGGTCTGACCGGCAATCAGCCGGTCGCCGATAAGCTTCACCACTTCAGGGCTTTCGGCAAACTTGCCATGGTTCAGGCGATCGCCGGTCTTCAGCTTGGTAAGGTCAAGCACGGTGATACCGGCCGCTTCCAGCTTGCTGCGATAGGGCTCGGCGGAAGGATCGATCTGGCCGAGGCGATCGACATTGCCGGAGATGCGGCGCGAAAGCGCCAGCGCCCGATCATCCTGGGAGACAAAGATGGTAAAATGCGGCTTGTCCTTGCCGAGGCTCATAAACTGGCGGCCGAACACGTCGACATCGAGATCCGG
Organism: Rhizobium sp. CF142; assembly: GCF_000281145.1. Taxonomy (NCBI): domain Bacteria; kingdom Pseudomonadati; phylum Pseudomonadota; class Alphaproteobacteria; order Hyphomicrobiales; family Rhizobiaceae; genus Rhizobium; species Rhizobium sp. CF142. Next base: position 186,686 of record NZ_AJWE01000098.1, read on the forward strand.
CGAGGCAAGGATGACGTTGTTGATCTTGGAGGCGACGTGGCCGTCACGGATCGCCATCTGGCGCAGGGCCTCGACCGTCAGCCACGTGCCCATGGAGTGGGCCATGACGGTGATGTCGCCAACGGCCGGATTGTTGGCCGTGCGCCGCAGCAGTTCTTCCAGCGCATCGCGCGAATAGTTGGTGCTTTCCTTGTCGTAATTGTAATCAAAGATGCTGGCGCGCGAGGGCCAGGTGAAAACGACGGGCGCAACATCGGCATGGGAATCATGGACGATCTGCGCGAAGCGATAGACGGCATCCTCGTAGCGATTGTTGAAGCCATGCACGAAGATGAGGACGCGCTTGCTGCCAGGCATATGCGTCTTCAGCCAGCTTTCGCCTGCCTTCTCGCCATCCAGCGGATCGACCGAGACCGTGACGAAATTCTCGAGAGGGTCGGCTGGCAAGCGGGAAGGCCATTGCACTTGCCCGGCTTTGCGATTGGCTTCGGGCGGAATGGAGATATCGACGGCATTGACCATCAGGCCAGTGCCGCGCTCGCCAGAAAAGAGGACGGCGGGATCCTTGTCCGCAGCGCGGGTTGTTGCAACCAGCAGATCGACGCGTGATGTGCCCGGGGGAACCGTGCCGGCCGCCTGCATGACACCGATCGGCCGCCCGCAGGAAGCAAGACCAAGGCACAAGACGAGCAGGGCTGCGAGAGCTTTGCACGAAACGCCGCATCTGCCGATCATGACATCTCCGCAGGTTCAGGCGTCATCGCGCCAAGCCACCGACATGCGCTTGCCCGCGCGCCTCCAGATAGTCCGAGGCCAAGGGTGGAGTCAATTTTACGAAGGTTTGGGAGAGAGATAATCCGGAATAGAAAAGAGCCCGACGCGGGAGGAGGTGCATCGGGCTCTTGATCCTGACTGACAACTGGGAGGAGGAGTGTTGTCAGTCCGATGAAGGAGCGCTGGGAGGAGGAGTGCGCTGCCTTCGAGATCATTAATACCCAATTCATTTGATGGAGAATAGCGAAATTACCGCAATGCAGCAATGCATTGAGCGCAACGCTTGCCTCGCTGGCGTCACACCTGCGCCTCATTTTGCGGCATCTTTGATCAGTTGGTCAATTTAGTGGGCAAAATGCTCACGCATGAAGTCGACATAGGCCTGATCGTCCATGCTGTGACGCGCCTTCACGAATCCTCGTGCGTCGTCGCCGACGAGGTAGCGCAGCTGATTCTTGCCGTCGGTCGCGGCCTCGTAGATCACGTCGGCAACGTCGGCGGATGTCATCATCTTGGCGGCGACCATCGTGGCGAATGCCTGCTGGGCGGATTCCAGGAACGTATTGTAATCCGGCAGGCCCGAGGGATCGATGGCGAAATCGGTGCCGGCGCGATCCCGGAAATTGGTCTCGGCCACGCCGCCATGCGGAATCACCGACTTCACGCCGATGCCAAGCGCCAGGAGTTCGTAGGCAAGCGCCTCGGTGAAGCCTTCGAGCGCGAATTTGGAGGCGCAATAGATTGACAGGGTTGGCAGCGTGAAGAGGCCGGCACCGGAGCTGACATTGATGATGAGGCCAGCCTTGTTTGCGCGGAAATGCGGCAGGATCGCTCTGGTTACATCCATGACGCCGAAGACGTTGACGTCGAACTGCTGCTGGATCTTTTCGCGCGAGGTTGCCTCGAAAATACCGTTCTGGCCGTAGCCGGCATTGTTGACGAGCTGATCGATGCGGCCGAACTTTTCGATGCCGGCCCTTATGGCTGCGTCGACACTGTCGCGATCCTGGACATCGAGCCTGGTGACGAGAACGCCGGAAAGCTTCGTCAGCTCTGTTTCCTTGTCGGGGCTGCGCATAGTGGCGATGACATTCCAGCCATTGGCGTGGAAGAGCCTGCTCGCCGCCTTGCCGATACCGGAGGACGCGCCGGTAATGAGAACTGTCTTTTTCATGATGTGCCTCATGGTTTTCAGATTGATCCAGAGGCTAGATAGTCCGCGTTTATTGTCCTTATAATCCGCATATTCAAGGATGACCTATTGCAGGATTTGGGACAATGCAGAAGACCGGTCTGGTGGAACTCAACGCGGTCGTCGCGGTCGCGGCAACCAAGAACTTCCGTGCGGCAGCGAGCGAACTTGGTATGTCGACCTCGGCGCTCAGTCATACAGTGGCGGCATTGGAAGGCCGGATCGGCGTCAGGCTGTTCAACCGCACCACCCGCAGCGTTTCGGTGACCGAGGCGGGCGAGCAGTTTCTGGGGAGGATCGGCCCTGCGCTGAAAGACATCTCGGCTGCGATGGAAGCGGCGACACAGGCGCGCGCCACGCCGGCCGGCACGCTGCGCATCAATACATCAGAGGGCGGCGCGCGGCAGATCCTGATACCGATCGTGCTGGAATATATACGGCGTTTTCCCGATGTGCATGTCGATATCGTCAGCGACGGGCGCATGGTGGATATCGTCGCCGACAGTTTCGATGTCGGCATACGGCTCATCGAGACCGTGCCGCAGGACATGATCGCCGTGCCGCTGAAGGCCGAAGAACGCTTCTTCGTGGTCGGCGCCCCCGCCTATTTCGAAAAGCATGGAAAGCCGCAGGCGCCGAACGATCTTCTCCGTCACGCCTGCCTGCGGCTGAGGCTGCCGAGCGGTGCAGTCTATCGCTGGGAGTTCGAGCGGCACGGCCAGGAAATCCGGCTCGACGTGAAAGGGCCGATGACGCTGCAGAGCATGGACCTGATGCTGGAAGCGGCGGTTGGCGGTGCAGGACTTGCCTATATGACACAGCGGAATGTCGAGGCCGACGTCGCCGCGGGCCGATTGGTGACCGTGCTTGAAGACTGGACACCGCCCTTTCCGGGGCTCTGCCTCTATTATTCCGGCCACCGGCATGTGCCGCCGACGCTGCGCGCCTTTCTCGACGTGGCGCGGGAAATGACGCGGGCGCGAAACGAAAACGGCCGCAGCTGAAACCGCGACCGTTCCATGTCTTACCCTATGTTGTTCAGGCAGCCTTGAATAGCTTCTTGCCCTCGGCATCGAGGGCTTTGAATTCCTCGTCCGACAGCGTGATGTTTACCGCCGCAACGTTTTCTTCCAGATGCTTGACCTTGGAGGTGCCGGGGATCGGCAGCATGACCGGGCTGCGCTTCAGCACCCAGTCGAGCGCGATCTGGCTCGGAGCGGCATTGTGCTTCTTGGCGATCGTATCGAGCAACGAACCCGGCTTTGCGAGATCGCCGGCGGCCAGCGGATACCAGGGGATGAAGCCGATATTGTGCTTTGCGCAATAGTCGAGCACGTCCTCGCTGGTGCGGTCGACCAGATTGTAGCGGTTCTGGACCGTCGCGACCTTGAAGACCTTGGAAGCGGCTTCGATATCGGCAACCGAGACTTCGCTGAGGCCTGCATGGCGGATCAGGCCGGAATCGAGCAGCGACTTGATGGTGTCGAACTGTTCCTTGGCCGGAACCTTCGGGTCGATGCGGTGAAGCTGCCAGAGATCGATCTGTTCGACGCCGAGGTTGCGCAGGCTCTTATGCACCTGCTGGATCAGATATTCCGGGCGGCCGAGCGGCAGCCAGATATTCGGGCCGTGGCGCGTGAGGCCGCCCTTGGTGGCGACGACGAGGCCTTTCTTGTAGGGGTGAAGCGCTTCCTTGATCAGCCATTCGGAAACGTCAGGACCATAGGAATCGGCCGTATCGATGAAGTTGATGCCGAGTTCCGGCAGGCGTTTCAGCGTGCGGATCGATTCGGCATGATCCTTGGGCTCGCCCCAGATGCCATCGCCGGTGACGCGCATGGCGCCGAAGCCGAGGCGATTGACCTCCATATCGCCACCAATCTTGAAGGTGCCGGATTTCGCTGCATTGTAATCGGTCATCGTCTTTTCCTCTCTTGGTCAATAAATCACTCAAAATCGGTGAAGCTGGAGACCTGCTTCCAGGTATCGAATTCGGTCTTGAGAGCGCCAAGCCTCTCGCGAACGAGGCTGATCGCGTTACGCCCAAGCAAGAGATGGGCCGGCGGATTGCCGGATGCAATGAGCTTCAACATTGCAGTCGCTGCCTTTTTCGGGTCGCCCGGCTGATTGCCGTGGCGTTCTGCGATCGAGCGCTCTGCACGCACCATCGAGCGGCCGGCCCGATCGGTGCGGAAACCACCCGGCTCGACGGCCGTCACATGGATCCCGAAGCTCCTGGCCTTCTTGCCGAGGCTCTCGGAAATGCCCTCGAGGGCAAATTTGCTGCCATGATAGAAAGCGATGCCCGGCATGGTGATGATCCCGCCCATCGAGGTGACATTGAGGATATTGCCGCTGCGGCGCTTGCGCATATAGGGCATCATCGCCTGTATGACAGCCACCGGCCCGAAACATTCACCTTTGTCGCGAGCGGCCGCCTCATGCAGATCCTTGCCGACCGAAGCCCTCTGGCTTCACGCTCTATTATCCGGATCGACGGCGTGTGCCGGTTTTGTCTGCGCGCAATTCCGCACGCAAGAACCGCTGCACACTTTTGCTGGAATTGCTTTAGAGCCGCCCCTTCGCCTCGTCACCAAATTCGGCCAGCGTCTTCCAGAGCTCGCCAAACGTCTCGCGTGCGAAGGTTTCCATCGAGACGCCGGCGGCACGCTCCTGCCAGAGTTCACCGCCCACGCGCAGCGCACCGATGACGACCGCCGAAAGCAGACGCATGCGCGCCCGTATCTCCGGCTCGCCACCCTTGCGGGCAATCAAAGCCTCGGTCAGCTTCTGCTCCAGCTTGGCATATTTGAGCTGATCGCGGGCCTTGAGAGCAGGCGTGCAGTGGATCAGATCACTGAGTGCCAGGGCGCGTTCATCGGCCGAGGCCATCACGGTGGCCGTTAGCGCTTCCTCAACGGTTTTGACTGCGGATTCACCTGATGGCCGGGCGGCAATCGCCGCCATCAGACGATCGGCGAAGGAATCCTGCCAGGCAAAGACGACCTCTTCCTTCGATGGGAAATAATCGAAGAAACTGCGCTTCGAGACATCGGCTGCTTCGGTGATCTCCTCGATGGTGGTCGCGTCGAAGCCGCGCTCCATAAAGAGGCTCATCGCTGCCTGCTCGATGCGTTCGCGGGTCTGGCGCCGCTTGCGCTCGCGCCTGCCCTCAACGGCTTCAGGCTGTTTCTTCTCGGTCATTTCCATCAGATGTCATTCAGTCATCCGCTTCGGAGAAAGCGGCGATCTCCATATCCACTCCGCTGCTGCGATATTTGAAGCGCTCACGCGAGAGCTCAAGCGGCTTGCGGCGCGAAATCCGGTAGACGGAAGCCGGCGGCAGGTTGCGGACCGTGCCGCCGATGCGCGTCGCCTTCAGGCCCAGGCGATCGAGGATCGGGCGCGGCACAGGGCATCGCGGCCCATAGGTAAACTGATAGAAAGCGCCGCCGGCCCGCATATAGACGAAGGCGCCTGCCAGGATCGAGGCGATCTTGCGCGGCGACATGGAAAGCAGCGGCAGGCCGCTGACGACGGCGCCGACAGGTTCGCCCTCGAAAATGTCGGCCTGTGCCAAATGGGCGGCATCCATCTGCAGGATGCGTGCATCGGGAAAACGCTTCTGAAGCGATCCGATGAATTCAGGACCATATTCGATGAGCGTCAGATCGGATTCGCTGATGCCGCGCGCAAGCAGCGCGCGCGTAAAGACGCCGGTGCCTGGCCCAAGCTCGATAATCGGACCGTCCAGCGCCGCGATCTCGCTGGTCATGATCCGCGCGAGCGAATCGCCGGAGGGCGCGATGGCCGCAACCCTCAGCGGGTTACTCAGCCAGGAGCGAAAAAAATGCAGGAAATCGGAGCATGCAGTCTTTGCGATCATGATTTTCCCACCCGTTTGAAATGCGATTGACTATCGAAGCGACGATCTCTCGCAGCATGGCAATTCCAAGGCAGGCCCGTCAATCCATGGTCCTTACGCAGGCCTTTACCATCAACATTTCACGTATTTTTATATCTATTGCATTTTTGCATTTGATGCAAGTTACGGCATTTCGACGACTACGAAGAGGCGTCGGAACGAAAAGGCAGCCATGAAGGCTGCCCTCTTTCGCGACAGGGATGTCAGCCCCTTCTCCTCGCCTGTGCCTGCAATCCGCCTTCAGTAGTTGCAGCCCGAGCTGCTGGTCGGGTTGAAGCGCAGGCCGCAAGCCATGTTGAGCGGCTTCTTCGGGCTGTATTGGTAAGGCATCGAGCTGCTGGAAACACCATTGACCGAACCCGTGGTGTGGGGCTCGTTGCGAGCGTTCGTGCTCTTCTGCTGCTTTACGACCTGCTGTTGCTGTTGCGCCGGGGCTGCGTTGGCAGATGCGAAAGCCGAAACGCTGATGATTGCGCCAAAGGCGACGGCCACGAGGCCATTCTTCACGACATTGATCATTTCTTGTCTCCTTGGGAGGATGATTGGAATTTACGCCAAGGAGCTAGGAAGCGGATCTGTCATATTCTACGGCGCTGGAACAGCGATCACGAATACGTGAGTTCCGATTGCGCACAAGAAAAAGGCGGCTTTTGGCCGCCTTTCTCTTTGCCGGCTCAATAGCCGTTGTCGCATGGCATACTGCCGGGGCCGATTGTGCCAGTAAACGTGGGGTTGCACATAGTTTTCGGCTCGGGGCGGTTGACGGGTTCGCGGACAATCGAGCCCGTGGTGCCGGCTTCAACGCCGAACGCAGCAAGCGGATACCAGTAGCCGTCGGAGTGACGGCGGGTACCGGGGCGTTCCGTGCGGAATCCATGATAGCCATGCCAATAGCCGGCATGTGCTTTATATTGCACCATTTCCACATTCGACGGGACCGGAATCCGGGCCTGCTGAACGGGCGCCGCCAGCGCGGGAGCGGTAGACGAGAGGGCGAGAAGAGCGCTGAGTGCAAAGGCGGACGGGACTAGATTAAGCATTTTCATGATAAACCCTCCTTACTGGATTTACCTATGAAAAATGCGTTCTATGCGCGCGAAGTTCCATCATCACACGCAGCTTCCTACACTTGTGATTGCAGGCGATCCAGCGCGACTGAAAGACACAAAAAATCAAAAATTGCGATCTTGTAAAAGCCGCGAGAGTGGCGCCTGGGATAGTTCACTAGCTGTGTGAATTCACCGTTCTCAATTCGCGTACAAAGGACGGTAGCCCTGGCTTGCGACGCAGGAGACATATTGCCTGTGAGCCGCGCCGCTTGCATTGGTTTCCCGTTCCATCGCATCGCGGTGCCCGGTCATCTGCGCACGCAGGTCGTACTGTTTGTTTGCCTCATCATACATGGCGTTGGCATCGGACATGCAGAGGCTGTGGGTGACGCCGGGCGGATTGACGGGTGAAGCGACCGGCACGAGCACCGGCGCATTGGCGCGATCGACACAGCCCGCCAGAGCAGCCGTCATCGCGACGAGACCAACGACACCAACAATTCTCGTCATCATCCAACCCTCCGGCTTCTCGCCCGACACAATCCATCACTTCCGCAGATAGACGCCGAAGGTTGCGCGAAACTAGGCATGGGGGGTGTGGAGCTATGTTATTGTGGCGTCCATAAAAGTTTGAGGCCGGTCCCAGAATAGATGTCCGGCCGCGGCACATCTGCACCGGAGCTTCAAAATGGCAGTTGTTCAACAAGAAGACGCGTCGGCCACGATCTCTTCACATCCTGAGGAAATCAAGTCGGTTTTCGATTTGCGCGTGGGAGAGAACATCATCTTGCACGGCAGTTTCAGAATAACGCCGGCAGGTGTGATCAGCACCGGAATCGCAATTGCCGCCGTGGCGCTCGCATTGGGTTATCTTACATCGTCAATGCGGGGTTACAGGCGCTAGGCAAACGCAACTGGCATCGGAAACCAGCAGTTCGCGACAACAAGGCAGTGTTACCTCCCAAGACGGCGACAGATGACGCTCCTAATGTCGGCTTCGATAAGAAGCAGAAGCTACCGCCCAGTCCTATTCAGAAGTAATTGGAAAAAATGGCGCACCCGAAGAGATTCGAACTCCTGACCCCCAGATTCGTAGTCTGGTGCTCTATCCAGCTGAGCTACGGGTGCGTCTGCAGTGGCGGCCGAGCCGCTTGCGTGGGCGGTTCTCTAAAGGGTCTTTTCGGGCAATGCAAGAGCAATTCGAAAAAAATCGCGACTTTGGTTCGACAAGGCTGCCTTGCGGAAATTGCATCACTTTTCGGCGTGCGACCGGCTGCGGTAATCTTCCAGTGAAACCGGGCGATCCGGAATTTCGATGCGGAACTGCGTGCCGACCGAGGGCTTTTCCACAAGGGCGATGGTGCCGCCATGCGCCAGCACCAGCTCGCGGGCGATGGTGAGGCCAAGACCAGTGCCGCCGGAGCGGGCCGAGCCGCGGAAGGCCGCAAACAGGTTCTGGCGCGCTTTCAGCGGCATGCCGGGCCCCGTATCATCCACCGTGATGCTGACGACACTGCCGACGCGCTGGGCGGCAACCGTGATGCGCCTGACGATCCCAACCCCCTGCTCGCCCGGCGAGGTCAGCGCCTGCAGGGCGTTGCGGCAGAGATTGTGGATGATCCGGAACAATTGCTCGCTATCGGCATCCACTTCCAGATCCGGCCCCATCTGCTCGATGAACTCGACGCCGCTTTGTGGCTCGATGGCGAGGATGTCTTTGACCTCCTGCACAAGCTCGTAAAAGTGGATGCGGCGGCGGCGCGGCGCCGATTCGGTCGCTTTGCCGTAGGAAAGGACTTCGGTCGTGTAGCCGACGGCGCGATCAATGGTGCGCAGCAGCTTCGGCGCGAAGCTTTTCACCATGGGATCGTCGACATCGACGAGGCGGTCGGACATGAGCTGGGCGGATGCCAGGATGTTGCGCATGTCGTGGTTGATCTTCGAGACCGCGAGGCCGAGTGCTGCAAGGTTTTTCTGCTGCTTCAGCGTCTTCTGCAATTCGAGCTGCATTGATGTGAGATTGCGGCCGGCAACAGCCAGTTCGTCGCGGCCGCCATCGCCAACATAGACATGCAGCGGATTTTCGGGATCGGAGGCGAATTGCTGCATGCTGCCCGTCAGTCTGCGGATCGGGCGTATAAGAATGCGGTTGATGGAAAAGAAAATCAGTGTCGCGGTAAAGAGCGAGATCAGGATCGACAGCAGCAGCACGTTGCGGGCATAGACGAACATCGCCTTACGCAGAGGCCGGTCTTTCATGACCACCTCGACGCCGGTATTGGTCTCGCCCACCGCACCATAAACGCGGATCATACGGTTGCCGCCGAAGATCAGAGTGTCCAGCGCGTCGCGCATCGCGGTCAATGGCGGGATATTGGTAAGGTCGTAGGATTCGTCGACCGAGGTCGGCATTTCGCTCATGGCAAGCAGGCGGGAGGTGCCGTCCTTGCGCAGCACAATCGCCTTGGTGCCGGTCGCCTCCAGCGTTTCCTTCTGCAGCGCACGTGGCAGATCCACCGGCTGCAGGCCGTCGATGACGATTGCGGCAGCGGCGGCCGTATTCA
>NZ_AJWE01000099.1:0-78437 GCF_000281145.1 Rhizobium sp. CF142
CGCCCCGCCGCTCGGCGGCTTCATCGTCACCTATCTCGACTGGCGCTGGATCTTCTACATCAACGTGCCGATCGGCATCATCGGTATGATCTTCGTTTCGATCTATATCGACGAGGTAAAGGGCAAGGCCGCCGGCCCCTTCGATACGCTCGGCTTCATCCTCTCTGGTATCTCGCTCGGCTCGATGCTTTTCGGCTTCGAATTGTCGAGCCATGAAGGGCAGGGCTCATTCGCGATCTTCCTGATTGCCATCGGCCTGCTGTTCGGCATTGCTTATCTCCGCCATGCCCGTAAGCATCCGGCCCCGATCATGGATTTCTCGCTGATGAAGGTGCCGAGCTTCGGCACCTCGGTCATCGCCGGCTCGCTGACGCGCATCACGCAGGGCGCGCAGCCCTTCCTGCTGCCGCTGCTCTTCCAGATCGGCTTCGGCCTTTCGGCCGCTGCCGCTGGCCAGATCGTCATTTCCACGGCACTCGGCGCCCTGTTCATGAAGCCTCTGGCAAAGGCCTTCTTCCGGCGCGTCGGTTTCCGCAAAAGCCTGATCATCAACGGCGTGCTCGGCACCATTGGCTACGGTCTCTGCGCCGCCTTCCGGCCGGATTGGCCGATGCCGCTGATCTTCATCGCGCTGGTGCTCAGCGCCTTCTTCATGTCGTTCCAGTTCACGGCCTATAACACCATTGCCTATGACAATATCGGCCCGGAACGGATGAGCTCGGCAACGAGCTTCTACACCACCTTCCAGCAGCTGATGCTCTCGCTCGGCATTTGCATCGGTGCACTGGCGCTGCACGCCTCCATGGCCTTCAACGGTGTCGAAACGCCCGAGCTTGGCGATTTCTCCACCGCCTTCATCGTGGTTGCGATCATTTCGATCAGCGCCACCATCTGGAACCTGCGCTTCTCACCGACCGCAGGCGAAGAGATCAGCGGCTATAAGGCCAAGCAGGTGAAAGGCGCCGCAGCCGGAAGCTGAGGCGCCTTCCTCTTCGTTAGAGGCCGACAGGCTCCCGCAATCGCCGGCGCCGCAATGGACGCCCCTTGCGTTGGTCCGCCTGAAGCCCGTAGGCCATGCGGCCGTCGAGGTCCTCGAAAGCTGCAAGATCCATATCCTGCAATGCCACCTCCACAGCCGCCTCCGGTTCGGCTTGCGTCTGCCGCCCTGCGATCGCAAGCCACAGATCACGCCAGCTGCGCTGGCGCGTCATTGCCCCCACCATCGTCACAATCATGCCCTCCTGCTCGCCCCGTCACGCCGCCTGCGGCAGGCAGGCCTCGCAGATCGCCGCAACATGGCGGTGGTCGGTGCCGCAGCAGCCGCCGAGCACCCGCACCTGCGGCATGCGGCGAAGGAGTTCGCGGTAGCGTCGGCCGAGATCGGCAGGATCGCCCGCATCCAGCACCTCGCTGTTATCGAGTTGCTCATGGCTCATGGTCGAGGCATTGGCGCGGATGCCGGAAATGCGCTTCACCCAGGCGCTGCCGTGATCGAGCGCCCCTTCGAAATGCGTCGGGTGGGCGCAGTTGATCATGTAATAGGCCGGCGATCCGCCGGTCGCCGCGTCCGTTGTCTCGATCGCGTCCTGAAGGCTGCGGCCGGTCACCAGCCGACCATCCGTCTCCAGCGTGAAGGAGATGGCACAGGGCATGCCAAGCGTGCTGGCTGCCCGCGCAATGCCGATCGCCTCGTCGATATTGGTCAGCGTGAAAGCGGCGACCATATCGGCCTCGGTGCCTGCGAAGGTCTCGATCTGGAAGGCGTGGTAGTCCTCCGCCTCGTCGGCGCTCATCACGCCCGCCTTGTAGCCGTCGCCGCGCGGGCCAATAGCGCCGCTGATGACGATCGGCTGCTCCGGCCGCTCATAGGCGCGGCGTAAGCCCACGAGAAGCTCGACGGCTTGCTCGTTTGCCGCTTGTAGCGCCTCGGTCGTATAGTTGAGCTTCTGGCCCCAGTCGGGATTGGCACGCCATGTGGCGGTGTCGAGCACGAAGCCCGTTCCGTGCCGCCGGGCGATGTCCAGATAGCGGCGATAGTAATTCTTCGTGCGCTCCCGCCCGTCCTCGGAAGCAAGCAATACGAAGGAGGCGAAATGCGGAAGATCGATGCCGTCGTGGAAGATCATCGTGGTTTCCATGCCGCCATCGCTAATGAAGGTGCCGCCCTTTAGCTGCGGCAGCCCATGCCTGTACTTTGCCATTGTGAAACCTCTCCTGTCGCGGCGCCTGTAATGGCTGCCGTCGATGGTGATGTTCTGACGCTTAATCTGATGCCAAACTAGGCGACTTGCGGTATACTATTGCGGGTTTCGAATTTTGCGGATTGAAATCAATCCCTTGCATGGGCCGATGCTGCCGGGGGCGGAAGCAGGCCCGATCCTGTTGCACTGAAAACTGTACCGTGGGTACAGGAGGGGCATATGCGAAAGGGCGAGGAAACGCGGAATCGCATCCTTGATGTGGCGGAAGCAGCGGTCTTGCAGAAGGGTTTCGGCGGTACTTCCATTGAGGAACTGATCGCTGAAACAGGCATTACCAAGAGCGGCTTCTTTTACCACTTCAAAGACAAGAACGAGCTCGCGAAAGCGCTGCTCAACCGCTACATCGAGAACGACGAACGCATCTATGACGAGATCTTCAGCCGCGCGCGCGATCTGATGGATGATCCGCTGCAATCCTTTCTGCTCGGCTTGAAGCTGCTCTCCGAACTGGTGGCCGACCTGCCGAACGGCCATCCGGGCTGTCTCGTGGCGACTGTCTGCTACTACGAGCGGCTCTTCGACCGCGAGATCCAGGAGACCAACCGCAATGCCGTCCTCGCTTGGCGCCGCCGCTTCGGCCGCATGTTCCGCGAGATCATGGAAGTCTATTCGCCACGCGAGCCTGTGGATGTCGACCAGCTCGCCGATATGGTTTCTTCGGTGCTGGAAGGCGGTATCGTTCTCTCAAAGACGCTCAAGGAACCGAATACGCTCGCCGAACAGGTGCTGATGCTGCGCACCTTCGTGAGGATGCTCTTCCTGCCGGCCATCGAGTCTCCGCTCGTTGCCGTCAGGCAGGACCACATCTATGGCCCGGTGAGAAGTGGCGGACAGCTTTAGGCCCAGCTTTATTCAGGTTTGCCGTCTTCCAGCTCGGCCGCCAAGTCGGCGAGCTTGCGCACAGTGTTGAGATTGCGGGAGGTACCCGCCTTCAGCGCCGGCAGCTTCAGCTTCGACCGGCCAGAGCCGATGGGATAGTGCACATAAATCTCGCGCCCGGCGAGCTTTGCTTCCTCGCCATCGGGCGCCACCATCTTTTCCAGGGCATCTTTGGGTGCCGCTTCCGGCAGGAAATAGACCAGCAGAAAATTGGGCTTGGCCTCGGGGAAGGGCGCGTCGGCGATGATGCCATCGATCTCCCCACGGCTGCGCACCATCACGCCGGGCCGCTTGCCAAATTTCTTGCCCAGCGCGTCGTCGAGCTTCTCCTCGACTACCTTTTCGGCTCCATCAGAGCGGAACAGGACGTTGCCGCTCTGGATGTAGGTCTTCACGTCGGTAAAGCCGAGCCCCTCGCATATCGCTTTCAACTCGGCCATGGGCAGGGAGCTCGTGCCGCCGACATTCACGGCGCGGAGCAGCGCGACATAGACGGCCATTTCTCCCTCCCTTGACGGTGTGGCGTGCGCAAGGCACGCCACATTCAGCTTCTACATCTTGCCTGCCACCTTGACGGCAAACGCATATTCGAACGCGATTTCCTCAAGCCGTTGGAAGCGGCCGGATGCGCCGCCGTGGCCAGCATCCATGTTGGTCTTCAGCAGGATGGGCGCATTGCCTGTCGTCCTGTCGCGCAGCTTTGCGACCCACTTCGCCGGCTCCCAATAGGTGACGCGCGGGTCGGTCAGGCCACCGAGCGCCAGGATCGGCGGGTAGGGCTTGGCGCCGACATTGTCATAGGGCGAATAGGCGGCGATCTGTTCGTATTCTTCGCGGCTCTCGATCGGGTTGCCCCATTCCGGCCATTCCGGCGGGGTGAGCGGCAGTGTGTCATCGAGCATGGTGTTCAAGACGTCGACGAAGGGAACGGCGGCGATGAGACCGGCGAATTTCTCCGGCGCCATGTTGGCGACCGCGCCCATCAGCATGCCGCCGGCCGATCCGCCCTCGGCGATAATGTTCGCGTAAGACGTGAACTTCTCCTGATTCAGATAGTCAGCGGCAGCGATGAAGTCCTTGAAGGTGTTCGTCTTCTTGTCCATCTTGCCGTCTTCATACCAGGCAAAGCCCTTGTCCTTGCCGCCGCGGATATGGGCGATGGCATAGACGAAGCCGCGATCGGCAAGCGACAGGCAGTTGGTATTGAAGCCGGCCGGAATGGTGATGCCGTAAGCGCCATAGCCATAAAGCAGGCAGGGCGCGGAACCGTCGAGCGGCGTGTCCTTGCGATAGAGCAGGGTGACCGGCACCGTCTCGCCATCCCATGCGGGCGCGAAGACGCGGCGGGTGACATAGTCGTCGGGATTATGGCCAGACGGGACTTCCTGCGTCTTCAAGAGCGTGCGCTCGCGGGTAACCATGTTGTAGTCGTAAAGCTGCGAGGGCGTCGTCATCGACGAATAGGAGAAGCGGATGACGTCGGTATCGTATTCGGCCGCACCCGATAGCCCAAGCGAATAGGCTTCCTCGTCGAAGGAGATTGCATGTTCCTCGCCGGTGCGGCGGTCGCGGATCATGATCTGCGGCAGGCCGTCCTTGCGCTCCAGCCAGAGCAGGTGGCGAGCATAGGCCATATGGCTGATGATGAGCGTGCCCGGCTTGTGCGGCACCACCTCGCGCCAGTTCTCCTTGCCCGGCTTTTCAACCGGCGTTTCCATGATCTTGAAATCCTTGGCGCCGCCGTCATTGGTCAGGATGTAGAAGACGTCGCCGCCTTCCGTCAGCGAATATTCGATGCCTTCCTCGCGCACGGCCACCAGCTTCGGTTCGGCCATCAGATCCTTGGTCGACAGCAGCCGGTATTCGCTCGTCTCGTGGTCGTGGATATCGATGTAGATGAAGTCGTCGAGCAGCGAACCGCCGACGCCCATGAAGAAGCCTGCATCCTCTTCCTCGTAGACCAGACGGTCCTCGCTCTGCGGCGTGCCGAGAATATGGTGGAAAACTTTCGAAGGGCGATGGTTCTCGTCGAGAGCCGAATAGAAGAAGCTCTTGCCGTCCGGCGCCCAGACCCCGCCGCCGCCGGTATTCTCGATCACGTCGGACAGGTCTTCACCGGTCGCCAGATCACGAACCCTCAGCGTGAAGAATTCCGAGCCCTTGTCGTCATAGCCCCAGATGCCGCGGCTGTGGTCCGTGCAATGGTCGAGGCCGGCGAGGCGGAAATAGGCCTTGCCCGCCGCTTCCTTGTCGCCGTCGAGAAGGATGATGCGGATCGTCTCGTCCTTCACGTTGCCATCGCGCGGAATGCGGAAATAGCGCGGCTGCTCGCCGCCGGTGACAAAAGAGGTGCCATAGGCATGGGCCCCATCCTTCATCGGTACTGAGCTATCGTCTTCCTTGATGCGGCCGCGCATCTCGGCAAACAGCGTCTTCTGCAGCGGCTTGGTGTCTTCCATGGCCGCGTTCATGTAGCCGTTTTCGGCTTCCAGATGGGCGCGGATATCGGGGTCGAGGATGGAGGGATCCTTGAACATGGCCTGCCAGTTGTCGGCCCGCAGCCAGGCATAGTCGTCGGTCCGCGTGATGCCGTGGCGCGTGTCGGAGGCGGGTCTTTTTTCAGCGGCGGGCGGGACAGGCAGGTTCTTGAAAGCGGTCAAGGAAAGCTCCGTAAGGGCGGTGTCGGTGGGGCAAGAGATAGAGGTGCTGCAGGTCAGGATCAAGCATCAGCCGGTGAACCTTATTGAGACAAGATGACCGGCGCGCCGCCTTGATGTCACCACATTATTTAAGAATGTCCGCTGCATTGCGCGAAAATTACACCCGCGTCAGGTCCCGGCAAACGGTCGGCGGCAGTATGACGAGTACATGACAGTAAAGGTTTCCCCGTAATGCCGAAACGTCTGGTCCTGTTTATGTCGCTTGCGGGCCTTGCCGCCTCGTCCGCCCTTGCGGTCGATCCCGCCATCAAGAAGCAGCTCGAAAAGCTCGATCCGGCCACCCGCCTCGAGCAGAGCTGCGATACCGAAGCCATGAGCCGCATCAACAGTGACGGCACGGGCTTCCGGCCGGACAAGGTCATCGCCTACACCTTCAAGGACCCGATCCCGAGCGATGACCGGCTCGAAGCTCCCGGCGCCGTCTTCCGCAGCAAGGGCGACTGGTATCACCTTTCCTATACCTGCATCACCGGCCCGCAGCACATCAATGTGCGCGACCTGAAGTACAAGATCGGTGACAAGGTACCGAAGGATAATTGGACCAAATATTATCTTTACGATTGAGCCCTTGGCCTCTTCTTGGCTCTTCCGCATTCCCGTGACAGGCACAGGAATGCGGGCAGATTGAGACATGACCCATCCTCGCCGGGCGGCATCAGGCCACATAGCCGCTTCATTTCTTTGTTTTATACTGGCTGAAACATCAACTGAATCTGATTCTTCATGAAACGCTTTCTTCTTGGTTCTGCGCTGCTGTTCGCTGCCGCCTCATCGGCTTTTGCCGCCGAAGCGCTTCCCGCCGCCGTACCCGGCCATCCGCCAGTGGCAGTAGGTCCCAAGCTGGTAGAGCCGCACCTGCACATCGCTCGTTCCAACATATCGGGCCACGCGCGCATTGCGCTCACCTTCGATGCCTGCATGGGCGAGGCCGATGAGCGCATTCTCTCGACGCTGGTCAACGAGCGCATCCCGGCGACGATCTTCGTCACCGCCCGCTGGCTGAAGCGCAATCCGAAGGCGGTTGCCGTCTTCCTGCAGAACCCCGATCTCTTCGAACTGGAAAATCACGGCGAGAAGCATATCCCGGCAATCGACAAGCCGGTGCTGGTCTATGGTATCGCATCTGCCGGCTCGCCCGATGCCGTCAGGCAGGAAGTGGAAGGCGGCGCTGCCGCTATGGTCGCGTCGGGCATTCCGGCGCCCCGCTGGTTCCGTGGCTCGACCGCCAAGTATGATCTCTCGGCCATCGGCCAGATCCGCGCCATGGGTTACCGCATCGCCGGTTATTCCGTGAATGGCGACGGCGGTTCCCTGCTCGGTGCCACGGTAACCGAAAAGCGCATTTCCTCGGCGAAGGACGGCGATGTCGTGATCTCCCATATCAACCAGCCGACCCATGCGGCCGGCGAAGGTGTCGCCAGGGCGCTCGTTGACCTCAAGGCCAAGGGCACGGAATTCGTCCGCCTGCAGGATGTGGCCGATACCGGCGACGACAAGACGACGGAGTAGGGACGAAGCTTATTTCAGCTCGTCTTCCGTCCGCATCGAATCCATAGAGGGTTTCCATCTCGCGAGGCATACCGTCGATCTCCCATCGGTCGCTGGGGGGTCATTTTGGCAATTGCGGTTGGGGTTTTTCTTCGATCAGCAGTTCATCGATGATGGTCATGACGATGAGCGAAAGCGGCAGCGCCAGCATCGCGCCGACCGCCCCCCACATCCATGTCCAGAAGATGATCGCCAGGAAAACGATGAAGGGATTGATCTCCAGCCGTCGGCCCATGACTGCGGGGAAGATCAGGTTCTCCATGACAAGGTGCACAGTGAAGAAAGCCGCGGCGGGGATAAGGCCGATGACGATACCGTCATGAGACATAATGCCGGCCATCGCCACCGCAAAGGTCATCATCGTAATGCCGAGATAGGGAATGAAACTCGAAAGGAAGGCGAAAAAGCCCCAAAGCACAGGCGTCGGGAGCCCGCCGGCGTAGGCGATAACAGTCATGACGACGCCGAGCGCCACATAGATCAGCGAGGCAGTGGCGAAATAGAAACCAAGCGCCTGTTCCACTGCGTTGATGACGCGGATGGCCGCTAGCCTTTGAGCGCGCTCGCGGAAGGTCATGATGATCGATTTGCGCAGGCTCACGCGGCTCGCCAGAAAGAGCAGCAGCGCCGCAAAGAAGATCAGCCCCTGCACCAGCGCCGGCGTCAGGTTGGTCGTCACCACATGCAGCACGTTGCCGGTGTTGGCGAGCAGCGAATCGATGGACATCGGGCCGCTCTGAAAGGTTGCGGGCGTGATGTGCAGCCATTCGATCCGCTCCAGATAGGGCATGATACGCTGGGTGCTGCGGTCGATGAAGCCGGGCGCTTCGCTGGCAAGCATCGATAGGGGGCCGGCAAGCGAATTGGCCAGCAGGATGATGACAAGCGCAACAGCGAAGGAGAGGATTGCCGCATTGGCAAGCCGCGGCACGCCGAGCTTTGAAAGCTTCTCCGCCGCCATGCCGAGGATCATGCCGACGACCACGGCAAGGGTGATCGGGATCAGGATCAGCGACATCATATAGACCGCGGCAAGCCCAAGGATGCCGAAGATGCCGATGATGGCCCAGGCCATGCTGACATCGAGCCCGTCCTTCTCGACGCGCCGCACCGGTGCCGGCGGAAGCTCCTCAGTAGCTTCCTGAAGCGTTCGTGCCCATGCGCTGGTATGGCGTTCGCCGAGGCCGATCTTGTTTGCCTGTTTCCGGATGCCGTTGGCGATGCCCATGTGCGATGTGTCCCCGAAGCCCCATTGCTCCGCCAATCAACGCGCAGGCTTGCTACAGGTTCCCCCCTGGTATCGATGCGTCTAGGCAGCCCGCCGCCGCCCGATGAAATCCACGAAGGCGCGCAGCGGCGGCGGCATCTGGCGCCGGCTCGGATAATAGAGGTGGAAACCGGGGAAGGGCGGTGTCCAGTCATCCAGCACGCTCACCAGCCGGCCGGCGGTGATATGTTCGGCCACGTGATAGTCGAAGAGATAACCGATGCCGACGCCATCGAGCACGGCCCGCAGCATCAGGTCGTTGTCTGTGGTGCTGAGTGGCCCCGAGACGGCCACTTCGAGCTTCTCGTCGCCGCGCTCGAATTCCCAATGATAGAGGCTGCCATCCGTCGGCCAGCGGGAGACGACGCAAGAGTGGTCGCGCAGGTCGCGCGGCGTGTCCGGCATGCCGTGGCGCGCGATGTAGTCGGGCGAGGCGACCACGACGAGCCGCATCTCGCCGCCGAGTTTTACGCTCACCATGTCTTTTTCCACCATCTCGCCCAGCCGGATGCCGGCATCGAAACGATCGGCGACGATATCGGAGAGTTTGTCATCCACGATAATGTCCATGACGATATCCGGAAAGGCAGCATGGAAGGGCGCAATCAGCGGCGCCAGCCCGTGCCCGATCGCAACCCGCGGCGCGTTGATGCGCAACAGGCCGGCCGGCGTATCGCGCAGCGCCGAAACATCTGCCACCGCCTGGTCGAGATCGGCAAGCGCCGGCAGCAGCCTTGAAAGCAGCCGTTGGCCCGCCTCGCTCGGTGCCACGCTGCGCGTCGTGCGGTTCAGCAGCCGGATGCCCATCCGTTCCTCGAGCGTGCGGATCGTCTGGCTGAGTGCGGAGGCCGATATGCCGAGCCGGGCGGCCGCACGGGCAAAGTTGCCGTGCTCGGCAACTGCAGCAAAAGCCCTGAGTTCGGCATAGTCGCTGCCGCGCATTGTATCCTCTTTTCTAAAGAACTTATGCCGATAATGTAGCATTGTTGTCAGTATCGGCAAGGCGCATCTTCTGTCTGCAACACAGGAGATTATCCATGACGGATACATTGTCCCTTGACCGCTACCGTCTCCTCGGCCGTTCCGGCCTGCGCGTTTCGCCGTTGTCGCTCGGCGCCATGACCTTCGGAACAGACTGGGGCTGGGGCGCGGATGAGCAGGAGTCTCGCCGCATGTTCGATGCCTATGTCGATCGCGGTGGCAATTTCATCGATACCGCCAATCAATATACGGGCGGCACTTCGGAAAAACTCATCGGCCGCTTTGCCGAAGGCCACCGCGACGAACTGGTGATTGCCACCAAATACACGATCACCTCGCGCCCCAGGGATCCGAACTCCGGCGGCAATCACCGCCGCAGCATGGTCCGCTCCGTGGAAGACAGCCTGAAGCGGATGAACACCGATTACATCGATCTCTTCTACCTGCACGCCTGGGACTTCACGACCTCGGTCGAGGAAGTCATGCGCGGGCTGGACGATCTCGTCCGTGCCGGCAAGATCGTCTATGCCGGCATTTCCGATACGCCGGCCTGGCAGGTCGCGCGCATGCAGACGCTGGCTGACCTTCGTGGTTGGGCGCCGCTAGTGGCGCTGCAGATCGAATACAGCCTGATCGAACGCACGGTGGAGCGCGAACTGATCCCGATGGCCGCTGCACTCGGCCTCGGCGTCATTCCCTGGTCGCCGCTCGGCATGGGTGTCCTCACCGGCAAATATAGTCGTGCCGACCTCGAGATCGGCGATGGCACCGCAAGTGCCGTCGGCACCCGCAAGAATGTCGCTGCCGGCAACGGTTCGCTGACCGAGCGCAGCCTCGGCATCGCCGAAGTCGTAAAGGAAATCGCTGCCGAGATCGGCAAGACGCCTGCGCAGGTGGCGATCGCCTGGACACTCACCAATCCGGCCGTGACTTCGCCGATCATGGGCGTAAAGACGATGACCCAGCTCGAGGACAATCTCGGTGCGCTCGATGTCGTGCTGTCGGATGAACATCGCACCCGCCTCGCCGAGGCAAGCGCCATCGTTCTCGGCTTCCCGCATGATTTCCTCGCCAAACCACTGACGCGCAGCGTCATGTTCGGCGAGGTGACCATTGAGCCCCGTCATTGAAGTCTGAGGTATGCAAATGAGCAAATGGCGCCGGAAACGGCGCCATTTGTCGTCTGGATATTTTGCTTCGAAAGCGCAGCCCCTGCGCGTTCCAATCGCCGTTCGTGCCGCTGCGAAGTCACCGCCCAAGCGCGATCGAGAGCGGGACGGCAATGTAGCCTGACGGCGGTGCCGTCTCCCCTCCGGCCGGTGCGAGTACCGGCGGCGGCAAATTTTCATCTATTTTCGCCGGGCCGATCCGGTTCCAGTCGTAGAGGAAGATCTCCTCGTAGAATTTGGCGATTTCGGCATCATAGAAGATCAGGCTCGCATCCCGGTTGAAGCCGGTGCCGGCTGTGGTCCAGTTGTGGCTGCCCATCAGCACGGCTTCGCTGTCGATGATGATTCCCTTGGTATGGCAGTTCTTCTGCTTGCGGATCTTATTGGTATCGAAGCCGTAATCCTTGGCGTTGCTGATGACGTCGCGATCCTCGGAGCCGAAGCTGCGGAAGATGATGCGCACGTCGAGCCCGCCCTTCTGCTTTTCGAGCAGCGCATCCAGCAGCCGGCGATAATTGTCGCCCACCGTTCTGGTGTTGAAGCTCTGGTTCTGGAAGTAGATCCGGCTCTTGGCCGATTGAATGAACGGCAGCACCAGGTCGATATAGTTGTCGGGTGTCAGGATCGGCTGCACGTCGATTGTGCGCTCACCGGTCAGCGGCTGGAAATAGCGCGGCTTTTGAGGCGCTTCGAGCGTGTCCATGGCGACGTTGGCGGGCAGGAAGACCAGTTGTTCCGACACGATGCCGGCCTCCGTTACGGTCTTGGCCTCTTCGAGATCGCGCAGGATATGATCCTCGTAGAGTTTGCTGAGCTCAGGGTTTTCAAGGATGGCATGCCATTCGCGATTGTAGAGCCGGAGCGCCGATGGAGCGTCATCCTTGTTTGTCAAAGGCGCCACATTGGGCTGGTTGGAGCTCTGCCAGTTGCCGCTCGAAAGCCACATGGCATTGTGGTCGCGCACGGCGACCTTGATATGGTAGGCGGAATCGAAGATGCCGTTCGCCCCGACGCTCGCGGGCGCGAAATCGAACTTGTTACCCTTTGCATCGCGGATCTGCGCGACCGCTTCGGCATCCGTCAGATCGCCGTCATGCACCTTGCCGCCCATCTGCAGCACCATGGAGATGGTTTCGGCCTGTCCCTTGACCGCATCCAGCACGCCGTTGGCGACATTCGTCGCTCCGAAATCGTACATGGCAACGACCAGCGACTTCCTGGTCTTCGACAGGAATGGGCCAAGCTGCGGCCAGCTCGCATCGGGTCCGGTATGGATGACGAATTTGCCATTGACCGGACGCCGGGTCAGCGGCAGATCGGGGCGCGGCTTGTAGTTCGTATGCCAGCTCGCCGTCGCGGCCTCGTCCATATCGATGCCGAAGAGATCCTCCGCCGAGGCGACGGTGACGTCGGTGCGAACGCCATCGATATAGTCCGGCAGCTTCGTGCGGCCGCGCGATTCCAGGGCGCCCAACTCGAGCTTGCGATTGACAGCGATCACGACGGCGCGCTGATCGGTGATCTCGCCATTCTCGAAGCGATAGCCTGGCTTGATGGCGACGACGTCGTCGCGGTTGGCAAACTGGGATCTCGCGCTGCGGACCGCTGCAAATACCTGCTCCTTGGTCGGCATTGCGATCGGCGAGGGGGACGGCGGATTGGGACCGGGACCGGTCGCGCTCACCACGATGGACGGCCCCGAAGGCGCGTTCGCCGGTCCGCCTGCGAGCGAGGCTTGCAATGCTGCAGTGTCCAGTTCGACGGTAATCTTCAGCGGTACCGTGAATGTCACCTTGCCGCCGCCGCCGCTGGTGCCGCTTCCGCTTTCCTCGTTATTGCTCACAATGACCTCCCCATTCAATGGCTGTAGCAGTCCTCGGGCGCGCTGCAGGCAACGCCGCAGAACGGCCGCCGGCACCGCGTCATTCTCGATGAATTCGGTTCCGCTGTAGTGAAGCCCCATCACCCTGCCAGTGCCGATGTCGAGCAACGGAGAGCCGGAATTGCCGCCGAGGGTAGAGCAGGAATGGGTGACACGGTTCTCGTCGGCGGCCAGCAGGTTGCCAACTGCAAGCCGCTTCTTGGTGAAGACGCCGCCAAAAATCTTTTCGGCAAGTCTCTGATCGGAGAAGCGGGAATCGCTGGCGGGATAGCCGATTGCAGCAACCGGCAGGTTGCGCACCGGCACCTCGGAGGCAAGGTCGAGCTTCAGACGGCCGACCGGCGAGGATTTCTGTTCCAGCTTCAGGAAGGCAACATCGGGTCCGTTTTCAGGCGCTACCCAGACGACACGTTCGATCTTCACCTCGTCGCTGGTGGCGTTACCGAATTCCTCCAGGAAGTCGATATTGACGCCGATCTCGCGGCGCGCGTCAAAGCCGATCTTGAACTTGAAGCCGGTGCCGCTTGCTTCCGCAAAAAGGTTGGCCACATGGCGGTTGGTGATGACAAGGCCGTCATCGATCACCCATGCCGTTCCGGCATAGTCGCGGTCGGCATTGGTGACGTCGACGCGGCCGATCGAAACCATCGCCCGGTCCACGTTCGCAGCGTTGTCCGTCAGGATGCGGCGCCAGGCCTTCGCTTCCTCGCGGGCGCTGTCGATGTCGATGGCATTGTTCCTGACAAGGAAAACCGGTGTACCCACGGCAAAGACGATCGTCTCCAAGTCGCCGACCGGAGGCGGGCCGATATCGATCCCTTCTTCGACTGGCTGATCTCGGTTCATCAATGCGCGCACGCCGCCGTAACGGACGTTCATGGCGCGGCCGGCTTCATCGAGCCAGCCAGGCTTTTGCGCGCTGCTCATCAGCGCGTTGATATCTGCTCGAACATCGGGCGAGCTAGCGGCTGCAACCTGCTCCGCCACTTGCCGGACGCGCTGGGAGTCCTCCACTGTCATTCTGCCTCCTCCGTCCGATGGCGGACATTTCGTCGGTGTACGATGGGGATTGGCTGCGAAATCTATTGAGGGTTGTAAACTGGGAAGATACGTCCAGTTTATTACAGCCGCATGATGGCGTCGAGCCCAGCGCTTGCGCGACCGTTCGGTCGTCTCGAAAGCAAATATCGAGAAATATGCCGCGGCTGTTTTGGGAGTTCCCTGAAAACAGAAAGGACCGTTTCGGTGAAATACCAAAACGGTCCTTTCCGAGTGCCGTAAAGATATTCCTTTAGGCTGAAAGCGTAAGCCCGATGCCCCACGGATCTCTAAGGAAGACGCCGCCGTCGCGCTTCTCGCTCTTGATCTCCAGTTCGTCGAGCTTGGCAACGGCCTTGTCGAGCGTTTCCTTGTCGTTGAAGCGGATCTTGTAGTCGGAAAGGCCGGTCATGTGGTCGGCGCGCGTGCCGGCGCCGCGGCTGTTCCAGATATTGGCTGCGAGATGGTGGTGGTAGCCGCCGCTCGCAAAGAAGCTCGCGCTCGGATAACGTGCCATTATCTTCAGACCAAGCACGTCGCGATAGAAGGCATCTGCCTGCGGAATGTCGCCGACCTGCAGATGGATGTGACCGATCGCGGTGCCGTCAGCCATGCCGGTCCAGGTGTCCTCTGGTGCGCTGTTGTAGAGCGCCTGCAGGTCGAGCCGCAGCGTCGCCATTTCCACCATGCCGTCCGCATGGAACTTCCAGCTCTCGTGCGGCCGGTCGGCATAGATCTCGATGCCGTTGCCTTCCGGATCGGAAAGGTAGATCGCCTCGCTGACCACATGGTCGGACGCGCCTTCGAGGACGACATTGTTGTGCGCAGCATGGCGCAGCCAGCGGGCAAGTTCGATGCGGTTTGGCATCAGGAAAGCGGTGTGAAAGAGGCCGGCGGCATTGCGGGGGGCCTCGCGCGCATTGCTATCCGTCGTCAGCGTCAGCAGCGGCAGGCCGGCAACGCCGAGAACTTCGCCGCTTGCGGTCTTTTCGAGCACCGAAAGGCCAAGCATCTTCTGATAGAAACCGGAGACCGCGGACAGGTCTTTCACGACCAGATGCGACTGGTCGATATAGGCAGGGCGCGTCAGCGCATAGGATGTTTCTGATGACGTCATGGAATGATCTCCTGCCCAGGAATTGGCCATGGAATTGAAAGGCGTACCGGCGGTGGCGGCAAATGTGCCGCCCGTAGCGAGCGCGAGGAATTTTCGCCGGTCCATTCGCCTGTAAGCTCCCCTCGGCTGCTGTACTTGATCCCTATATGGCGCATTCTCATTGTTCACAGAAGGCTCGTTTTTGACGATGAAGCGTTCTGCAAATGTTGACGATGGCTCGCGCCCACTTGATATCAGTCAATGCGCTTTATCTATCCAGGGAGGAGGTTGACGACGAAGAGCAACACCTCAAGGAGGATCGCATGTACAAGAAGATCATCGTTCCAGTTGAAATCGGCGGCATCGAAAAAGGCGAGAAGATTTTCCGCAAGGCGGCAAAGCTGCTCGACAATGGCGGTGAGATCATCCTCCTCAATGTCGTCGAGGATATTCCGACCTATGTCGCCATCGAATTGCCGGGAAATGTCGTCGAGGATGCGATGAAGGAAGGCCGCGACCGGCTGAATGAACTCGTCGCCAAGACCGGCATTCCGGCCACTGTCGAAGTCCGCAACGGCCCGCCCGCCAACGGCATTCTTGCCGCGGCGGAAAGCCATGGTGCCGATCTCGTCATGATTGCCTCCCACATTCCCGATATCTACAATTATTTCATCGGTGCCACCGCCGACCGCGTGGTGCGCCACGCCAAGTGCTCGGTGCTGGTGGATCGGTAGGACGTGAAGCTATGGATATGAAACTTCAGGAAAAGATCCTGCGCGACCGCTGGCACGAACTGACGGCGCGCCTCCGCAAGATCGACACGGACCTCGGCCGCACCAAGGCGACCGATGACGACGACCGCGCCATCGAAAACGAGAATGACGAAGTGCTGGAAGGTCTCGGCCAGGCAGGCGAGGATGAGTTGCGGGCCATCGACGCCGCCCTCGAACGCATCGCCAAGGGGACCTATGGCACCTGCGCCCGCTGTGGTGCCAGGATATCGGAAGCTCGCCTCGCGGTGCTGCCCCAGACGCCGCTCTGCGAGGATTGCGCGGCAGGCAAGTAAGCGTGTCATCAAAAACGAGCATGGCTCGTCACAAAGATTTAACCTGACGCCACCGGGCGTCCGGTTGCGCCTTGGCCAATTCAATGCGACGATCCCTTCTGCTGAGTAGGGGTGCGCGCATGGGCGAAATCAACGGCATTCGCTGGGCCTACGACAGATATGAACTGATCGCGGACGGCATCGTCCATGGCGTCGGACTGTTCTTTGCCCTGATCGGCGTGACTGTGCTGATCTTCTACGCCACCCTCTGGAGCCCCGCCGGCGCGCTGGTTGCCGCCTGGGTTTACGGTGTCGGGCTGGTGCTGACCCTCGGCATTTCCTTTTCCTATAATATCTGGCCGGTATCGCGCACCAAATGGTATCTGCGCCGGCTTGATCATTCGGCGATCTTCATCCTGATCGCCGCCACCTATACACCCTTTCTGGAGCGCGGCGCCGACGATCCGCTGCTGTCTGGCATGCTGATCGTCATCTGGCTGATTGCCGCCTTCGGCATCTTCGTCAAATGTGTCTTTCCGGGCAAATATGACCGGCTGGCGATCCTGCTTTATCTCGCCATGGGCTGGAGCGGCGTCTTGGTGGCCGAGCCCGTCGCCTCGCGCATTCCCTATGCTTCCATGCTGCTGATCATCATCGGCGGTATCATCTATTCGCTGGGCGTCATCTTCCATGTCTGGGAGAGGCTGCGCTTCCAGAATGCCATCTGGCACGGCTTCGTGGTGGCCGCCGCCGCAGTACATTATTCGGCTGTGCTGACCTGCTTCAGTCTCTCGGTACCCGCCTTCTGATATCTGGCGTTTACATCGGCCCGCGCCCGGCGTATGCCCCGGCAGAAGACCATTCCGAACCGGGCCTGCCAAATGACCGATATCGTTCTCATCCGGGACGCCGCCGAAGCTGACCTTCCTGCTATCAGAGATATCTACAATCACGCCGTCGAGCACACCACGGCAATCTGGAACGAAACGCTCGTCGATCTCGACAACCGGCTGGAATGGTTCAAGGCGCGCAAGGGCAGGGGCTTTCCGATCATCGTCGCCGAAATGAACGGCAAGGTTGCCGGTTACGCCTCTTATGGCGATTGGCGCGCTTTCGATGGCTACCGCCACACGGTCGAACATTCCGTCTATGTCGACAAGGATTGCCGCGGTGCCGGCATCGGCGAAAAGCTGATGCGCGCATTGATCGAGCGTGCGAGCGCCGGCAATATCCACGTCATGATCGCCGGCATTGAGGCCGAAAATACCGCCTCCATCAAATTGCACGCGAAACTTGGCTTCCGCATCGCCGGCACATTTTCCGAGGTTGGCATCAAATTCGGCCGCTGGCTGGATCTCACCTGCATGGAATTGCGCGTACCGAAAGCCTGACAGGGCCATCTCCAGATTGATTGCCGGCGAGGACTAACCATATTTTTATCGTAGTCTGCGCCTTGTAGAAATCTCTGGTGGTGCGACTCGCGGAGGAGAGGTTGATGTTTGGACGCTCGGTGCTCGGTCTTTCGGCTTTTCTGGCCATGGCAGCCTATTCTCTGCCGGCGATGGCGGCCAGCTGCGGCAGCACGGCTTCGCCGGAGCTCGACTGGCAGGAGTGCAACAAGAAGAACCTGATGCTCCAGGGCAGCGACCTCCAGGGCGCCAATCTGGCCGGCACGGATTTCTCGCTGACCGATCTCGGCGGCGCCAACCTCAAATCCGCCAATGCGGAAAAGGCGACCCTCGTGCGCGCCTCGCTTGAAGGCGCTACCGTGCAAGGCGCGAATTTCGGCAAGATCGAGGCCTATCGTTCCACCTTTGCAGGCGTTATCGCCGATGGTGCAAGCTTTGCCGGTGCGGAGCTGCAGCGGGCCGATTTCACCGGGGCGCAACTGACGAAGGCCAATTTCGAGAAGGCCGAGCTTGGTCGGGCCAATTTCGACAAGGCTGTGCTGACAGGCGTCAGCTTCGCACTCGCCAATCTCTCCCGTGCCGATCTGACGGGCGCAAGTTTTGAAGGTCCGATCAGTTTCGACCGAGCCTTCATGTTTCTGACCCGCATCGAGGGGCTGGATCTCTCCGCCGCCACTGGCCTGCAGCAGGCGCAGATCGACCTTGCCTGCGGCGATTCCTCGACGAAGCTGCCTTCGGGGCTTTCCATCCCGTCAAACTGGCCCTGCCCGCAGGAGCAGGACTAAGCAAGTCCGGCAAAAGTGCGTAGCGGTTTTGCGTTCGGAATTGCGTGGAAACAGGGCCTTTTGGTTCACGCGAGGCGACCAACCGGAATGATCTCGCGCGACTGCGCATTGAAGGGATTGCCTTCCCAGTCGCCGTACCATGCATCGACGGTGAGCCCGGCGTCGCCGATCATTCTCGCAAGCTTGTCGCGCGGCGTGTAGAGGATTTGCGAGCGCCCGGCGAAGCGCTCGCCGGTCGAGAGCACCCGATAGCCGTTCTCATAGGAAAGAATGCCGGTCGTCTCATCGTAATGCGACTCGTCCGAGGCCTCGATCACACCGAGCTCCGCATGTTCGAGCTGGCGCACGCGGCCATGGCGTACATCCCTCTCGCCGTGGAAACCGGGATTGCGCGTATCGAACACGAACCGGCCGGCAGGGCTGAGATGTGCGGCAATCGTCGCAAGGGCGGAGCGCTGGTCCTCTTCCGTCAGGAAGACCTGGAACGCATGGCCCGTCAGCACGATGAGATCGTATTTCTTCCCGAGGCGAACGGTGCGGGCGTCACCCTCGACCCATTCCACCTTGTCGCCGCCAGGACGCGTCCTGCCGATATCGAGCATCGCGGCAGCAGGATCGACGCCGGTGACGTTGCGCGTTGCGGCGAGCGCTGCCGTCAGTTCGCCCGTCCCGCAGCCGAGGTCGAGCGCGGAATTGGCGCCTTCCGCCAGCTTCACGCAGAAGTCGAAATCCGGTCCCCAGCGATTGGCCGCGTCATAGAATTGTGCAAGCGAAGGGTCGCTGTAGAGGGGGTCGTCGGAAATCGTGCTCATGCGCCTGAATTCTTCTCGCTGATGTAGAGATAGCGTTCCACTGTCTCCCCGGCCGCGTTCTGCTTGCTGAAGACCTCCCGTCGCTGATGCACCCGCCCGGCGACCTTCTGCGAGGGAAGATTTTCCAGGCTGACGATACTGACGAGGCGCGACAGTCCCATGACCGAGAAGGCATGATCGCGGCAGGCAGCCGCGGCCTCGGTGGCGTAGCCCTTGCCCCAGTAATCCGGCCAGAGATGGTAGCCAAGCTCCGGCTCCATTCCGCGTGATGTGTCCTGCAGCGTGATCCCGCAGTCGCCGAGCAGATCGCCGCTGTCGCGATCGATCATCGCCCAGAGGCCGAAACCATTTTTCTCGTAGCTTCCGAAGGCGAGCCTGTCGAAGAAATCGCGCGTTGCTGCGGCATCCTTCACGGAAGGGTAATACCGCATGCACAGCGGATCCGCGAAGATGCGTTCGAGCGTCGGCAAGTCCGCGACGGTGATTTCCCGCAACACCAGCCGGTCGCTGCGCAGGATTTCCCGGATGATGGACATTGTTTCATCCCTCTGTCATGGAGCGCGCCTAAGTCGCGCCAACCTCTTCCTGCCGATTTATATAAGAGTTCCCGCCATGGCATCTGCAAAGATACGCGTCATCATTATCGGCGCCGGCATTGTCGGCGCTTCACTCGCCTTCCATTTCGCCCGGCGCGGAGCCGTCGTCCATCTGGTGGAGGAGAATGTGCAGGCCGGCAGCGGCGTGACGGCACGTGCCTTCGGCTGGGTGAATATCATCAACATCGCGCCGGGAGCAGTCAACTACCGCCTGGTGCAGGAAGCGCTCGCCGACTATGCCCGCCTGCAGGCCGATCTGCCGGATGCCTTCGTCGCCGCGCGTCCCGGCTCTCTGTTCTGGCTCAAAGGTACTGCCGAGACCGAGGCCTTTGCGACAGCCCATCACGCTGCAGGCACGGACGTCGAACTGGTCGATGCCGCGGCGATTGCTGCATGGGAGCCCAATCTGCGTCAGCCTCCCGCCTGCGCGATCTTCTCGCCCGGCGATCTCGCGCTCGACCCTGCAAGGCTGTCACGCGACATGATCGATGCCGCCGGCGTAACCGCCACTTTTGGCCGGAAGGTCGAAGGTCTCATCCGTTCGGGCGACCGGGTAAGTGGCGTGCGTCTTGCCGATGGCACGATCGAGGCCGATCTCGTGATCCTCGCAGGCGGAACAGCGGTCGACCGCCTGACGGAAAGCCTGGGCTTCCGAACCGGCGTCGAAGCGTCGCCCTCGATCATCCTGCGTTATGCCTGTGCGGAGCCAGTCGTGAGCCGCATCCTTCGTGGCCCCGGCCTGGAAATCCGCCAGTCGGCGGACAACATGCTGCATGTCGCCAAGGGTTATATCGACGATCGCAAGGAAAACGCGCCGGAAAGGGTCGGCCAGCGGATCTTGAAGGTCATGCATGAGCGCCTGCGCCTGCCCGAAGGCGTGTCACTGGTCGAGGCTGCTGCCGGTTACCGGCCCTTCTTCTCCGATGGAATGCCGCGGCTCGGTTTCCTGCCCGGCATCGAGGGCGCCTATGTCGCCGTCGGCCATCCCGGCGTCATTCTCGCGCCGCTGCTCGGGCGGCTTGCCGCCGAACATGTACTGGAAGATCGGCGCTCGCCGCTCATCCCATCCGCCGGGCTGATATGAAAAGCGGACCTGGTGGGGTCCGCTTTTCTTTTATTGACAAGCCTTTACTTGCCGGGCTCGAAAACCATTGCATGCCCGTTGATGCAGTAGCGCAGGCCGGTCGGCGGCGGCCCGTCAGGGAAGACGTGGCCGAGATGGGCCTCGCAGGTGCCGCAGCGGATTTCCGTGCGCACCATGCCATAGGTGGTGTCGCGATGTTCGGTCACGGACTCAGCAGAGGCCGGCTCGAAATAGCTCGGCCAGCCGCATCCTGCATCGAACTTTGTGTCGGAGCGGAAGAGCGGCGCATTGCAACTGACGCAGCGGTAGAGTCCGGTCTCGAAGGAATCCCAATAGGGACCGGTAAAGGCACGTTCGGTGCCGTGCTGGCGCGTGATGCGGTACTGCTCGGGGGTCAGCAGTTCCTTCCATTCGGCATCGGTTTTGTGAACTTTTGGTGTAGTGGTCGTTTCGGCCATGGAGTGCTCCTTTCGCCGATGGGGGCAATCTCATTTCGTGCGCAAATGTGGTGCGTTGAGCACGATTGATCAAGTCTGGGATCAGGCCTCACGATCAAACCTGCCGCGTCAAGGCCCCAATTGCCATCTACCCAATTCGGGGGAAGACGGCGAATCACCCGTGCTTTATCTTTAGTGTGCCATTAAGCTTAACGCTGCGTGTTTCGGGGACAAACGGTGTTTCATACTCTGATGATTGTTCTGTACGGCGCAGTCGCCGCAATCGCCTTGGGCGTGACCCTGCTGGAAGGCTGGGTCAATCACGACCGCTGGACAGTGCATCGCATTGCCGGGCTGATCGCCTGCATTCTCTGGCCTTTGCCGCTTGCTTTCTTCGTCCTGCACGGCTCCTTTTCCCGTCTCGCCGCGCGCCTTTCCTGAACGTCAAGCCTGTGAAAGCCGCTGCCTGCATCCATTGCGGGTTGCCGAAATTGCTTGAGGCTATCAGCCGATTCGCCTAAGCCTTGGAAAAGGCTGCTTGCCGGCTTCCATCCGTACCCACGGGGAGGGGACATGGCCGATGTCACGGCTCTGACATTTCTGGCCCTGTGTCTGCCGTTGATCGGCGCTCTTGCGGCTCCCTTCATCATTCGTGCCTTCGGCGCAGGCGGCGCCTGGCTGCTCGCCGTCGCCCCTTTGCTCGCCTTCCTGCATTTCCTGCGTCTCGCGCCGCAGATCGCTCACGGCGAAATCATAACCGGCGGTTATGACTGGGTGCCGGGACTGGGTCTGCGCTTTTCCTGGTTCCTTGACGGGTTGTCGCTCGCCTTCGCCCTGCTCATTACCGGCATCGGCACGCTCATCGTGCTCTATGCCGGCGGATATCTGAAGGGTCATCCGGATCAGGGCCGGTTCTTCTCCTTCATCTTCCTCTTCATGGGCGCGATGCTCGGCGTCGTGGTGTCGGACAGCTTCCTGATGTTCTTCGTCTTCTGGGAGCTTACCTCGATCACCTCCTTCCTGCTGATCGGCTTCGATCATGAGCGAGAGGCGGCACGACGCGCCGCTTTGCAGGCACTTGTCGTCACCGGCGGGGGAGGGCTGCTGCTGCTCGCCGGCTTGCTTGTTCTCTGGGGACTGACAGGCGTTGCGCAGCTGTCCGAACTGCTGCAGTTCGGCGATGTCATCAGGGGTAGCCCGCTCTATTTCGCCACCCTGCTGCTGGTGCTCGGCGGTGCCTTCACCAAATCGGCACAGTTTCCATTTCACTTCTGGCTGCCGAATGCCATGGAAGCGCCCACACCCGTTTCTGCCTACCTGCATTCCGCAACAATGGTGAAGGCCGGCGTCTATCTGCTGATGCGGCTGAACCCGGTCATGGGCGCGACATCAGCATGGGAAGTCCTGCTGCCCGTCTTCGGCAGCCTGACGCTCGTTACCGGTTCGGTGCTCGCGATCCGCCAGACGGATCTGAAGCTAAAGCTCGCCTATACGACCGTCTCTTCGCTTGGCCTGCTGGTGCTGTTGACCGGCTTCGGTTCGCACTCGGCCATCGAAGCGGCGGTGCTCTATCTGGTGGCACATTCGCTCTTCAAGGGCGCGCTCTTCATGATCGCCGGCATCATCGACCACGAAACCGGCACGCGGAACATTACCCGTCTGCGGGGCCTGCGAAAGGCCATGCCGCTGACCTTTACGATCGCCATGGCGGCTGCCCTTTCTATGGCCGGCCTGCCGCCCTTCTTCGGCTTCCTTGCGAAGGAGGAGATCTATACGGCGCTGGCCGCAGCCGATCCCTATTCCATCCTTGTCACGGCCGTCGCCGTTTTCGGCAATGCCCTGATGTTTGCGATCGCCTTTGCCGTGGCTCTGCGGCCTTTCCTCGGACGGCCGGTCGAGACGCCGAAGCACCCGCATGAAGCACCGGTCCTGCTCTGGCTCGGTCCTGCCGTTCTTGCCCTGGCAGGGCTGCTTGCCGCAATCTTTTCCGGCCTCACCCATGGCGCAATCTCCTCGCCCATGGCATCAGCCGTTGCCGGCGCTCCCAAGGCAGTTTCCATTTCTCTCGCCCCGCATATCGGCGTGCCGCTTGCCTTGTCGGCGCTGACGATACTGGTCGGCGTCGCTGTCTACTGGCAGCTCGACCGCGCCCGGACTGTTGTCGCGTACCTGCTGCACTCCGTTCGTGGCCCGGATCGTGGTTTCGATTATGTCATCTCCGGGCTTGTCCGTTTCGCGCACCATGTTATCGGCGTCGTCCAGCCAAGGCGGCTGGATATCTATGTCGCCTGCACCTTCCTCTGCGTTGCCGCGACCCTGCTCGTGCCGCTCATCATCCATGGCGAACTGCCGCTGGCCTTTGCCTGGCCCGCAGATCTGCGCCTGCGTGAAGCGGGCATCATGCTCATCGCCATGCTCGGCCTTGTCGCCGTGCTGATCGCCCGCGACCGGCTGACGGCGATCGTCTCCCTCGGCATTCAGGGTTTTGCCGTGGCGCTGATCTTCCTGCTCTTCGGCGCCCCGGATCTCGCTTTCACCCAATTCATGGTCGAAACGCTCGCGGTCGTCATCCTCGCCCTCGTCATGACTCGTCTGCGCCTCTCGCCGACCGATCCGCGCCACGGCGCCCGCCGCCTCTTCGATATCGCGCTTTCACTCGCCTGCGGCCTCGGCTTCGCGCTGCTTTTGATGCGTGCCACGGAAGCACCGTTCAACACGGCGCTCAGCGATTTCTTCAATGCCCATTCGAAGCTGATCGCTCACGGCGCCAATGTCGTGAACGTCATCATCGTCGATTTCCGCGGCACGGACACGCTTGGTGAAATCGCCGTCGTGGCGGTGACGGGCCTCGCCATCCTCGCGCTTATCCGCATCCGCGGCAATACGGAGCGCCGGCTTGCGACGAACGATCCGGATGCGGAGGAGGCATGAGGACAGTAGCTTATGTACTGCGGTTCCGCCCCCTCATCCGCCTGCCGGCACCTGTGCCGGGGTCGAGCCACGGGTCTCGACCCGTCCTTCGGACCCCCGCAGGGGAGAAGGGGAGTTGCCGCACCGTCACCGCATTCTCAAGGGCATCGTGCGGCACATCCCCTCTACCCACCGGGGAGAGGGTTAGGGTGAGGGGGCCACAGGCACCGCTGTTCTCATTTGTTGACTTGATGAGGGAGAATAGGTTTCGGCAGGCCAGATCGACCGGCATCCGCCTTCCCGTGTCTGCATGCCCGACAACGCAGAGAAGCGGAGGCGCCGCATGAACACCGTCATCTTCCGCACGATCGCTCCCT
The DNA here is from genome assembly GCF_000281145.1 of Rhizobium sp. CF142. NCBI lineage: Bacteria > Pseudomonadati > Pseudomonadota > Alphaproteobacteria > Hyphomicrobiales > Rhizobiaceae > Rhizobium > Rhizobium sp. CF142. Next base: position 24,297 of record NZ_AJWE01000099.1, read on the forward strand.
TTATTACTGCGCTGATGCTGCTCTTTTCCGTCTTCATCCTGCTGCGCGGCCACAATGAGCCGGGTGGCGGCTTCATCGGCGGGCTGATCGCGGCTTCGGCTCTGGCGATCTACGGCATTGCCTTCGGCGTTGAGGCAGTACGCCGGGCGATCCGCTTCCACCCGCTGGCGATTGCCGGCTTTGGTCTGCTGCTCTCCTGCCTCGCCGGCCTGATCTCTATCCTCTTTGCCGTGCCCTTCATGACCGGCCTCTGGGTCTATCCCGTCGTGGCAGGCGTGGAGGTGCCGCTCTCCAGCGTCATGCTCTTCGATCTCGGCGTCTATTTCGTGGTGCTCGGCGCCGTCGCCTCGATTGCGCTGGCGCTGGAAGAAAGGGAGCTGGACTGATGGAAGCGCTCTTTGCCATCCTCGTCGGGCTGTTCTTTTCGGCCGCCATCTATCTGATCCTGTCGCGCTTCTCGATCCGCATCATGCTCGGCATCGCCATTCTCGGTAACGCCGTGAACCTGCTGATCTTCACCGCAGGACGGCTGACCCGCGTCGTGCCGCCGATCATACCCGCCGGGGCCGACATGCTGCCGTCAGGTGCGGCCAATCCGCTGCCGCAGGCGCTGATCCTGACGGCCATAGTCATCTCATTTTCCTTCCTCGCTTTCCTGCTGGTGCTGACCTATCGCGCCTATCAGGAGCTCGGCACCGACGATACGACCTGCATGCACGATGCCGAGCCCGACGACCGGCCGCTGCCGCCTGTGGGGTATTGAGAATGGTTGTGCGGATGCTCACCCCCCTCTGCCCTGCCGGGCATCTCCCCCACAAGGGGGGAGATTGGCTGGGTGCACCGGTTTCCCCAAACAATAGGCGTTGCAAACTGCGGGACGTCAGCGATATGCGAAGGGCTCGCCGCTTGCCGATCTCCCCCCTTGTGGGGGAGATGCCCGGCAGGGCAGAGGGGGGTGCCCACCCAACAAAGGCCTCTGGAGGCACCACCTGATGGCCGCCCCCGTCTCCGACCTCGCCACCGCCATGGTTACCACCCCGGTCCCGCCGGCCCACTGGCTGGCGATCTTGCCGGTCGTGCTCTGCATCAGCCTCGGCGCGCTGCTCCTGATGCTGCGCAGCTTTCCCCGCCTGCAGGCATGGATCGCCATCACCGGCCTTGCTATCCTGCTGCTTCTCGACGCTGCTCTTCTGCAGCAGGTCGTCGAGCATGGCCCGCTCACCATGGTCATGGGCCGCTGGCTGCCGCCCTTCGGCATTGCTTTTACGGTCGATGTCTTCAGCGCGCTGATGGCGCTCGCCGCAGCGGTCGCGGCCCTCTCGGCCGGCATCTATGCGCTCTCGGATACGACAGAAAGCGGCCGGCGCTACGGTTTCTTCCCGCTGCTGATGCTGCTGATGGCAGGTGTCACCGGCGCCTTCCTGACCGGCGATATCTTCAACCTCTATGTCTGGTTCGAGGTGCTGCTCATCTCCTCCTTCGGCCTGCTGATCCTCGGTTCCGAACGGGCGCAGATCGATGGCGCGCTGAAATATGCGGTGCTGAACCTCATCGCCACGACGCTGTTTCTCATTGCTGTCGGTATCCTCTATGCGAGTTTCGGCACGCTCAACATGGCCGATATTGCCGAGCGGGCAGCGGGCTTGAGCCACACGGCGCCACTGATGACGCTCGCCTGCCTCTTCCTGCTCGCCTTCGCCATGAAGGCTGCGGCTTTTCCGGTCAATTTCTGGCTGCCGGCCTCCTATCACACGCCTCGCATCGCCGTTTCCGCGCTCTTTGCCGGCCTGCTGACCAAGGTCGGCATCTATGCACTGCTGCGCGTTCTGGTCATGCTGCTGCCGGCCGAGCGCGATGAACTCAGTCTGTTGATCGCAATCGTTGGAGCCCTGACCGTTCTCGTCGGCGCATTGGGCGCGCTCGCCGAGACCGACCTGCGTCGTCTGCTCGGCTATGTGGTGATATCAGGCATCGGCAACATGTTGGTCGGTGCCGCCCTCGGCACCGCCGACGGCCTTGGCGGCGCGGTCTTCTATGCGCTGCATTCAGTGGTGCTGATGACGGCGCTCTATCTTCTGGCCGGCGAAGCGGGCAGGCGGGGCGGCTCCTTCTCGCTGGCCGCGCTCGGGGGCCTTTATCGCCAGAGCGGCTGGTTTGCCGCGATTTCGCTCATGCTGCTCCTGGCCGCCTGCGGCCTGCCGCCCTTTTCCGGCTTCTGGCCGAAGGTGCTGCTGGTCAAGGCCTCGCTCGATGTCGGCGCCTGGTGGCTGGCGGGCGCAATCCTGTTCGGCGGCTTCCTGCTGACGATCGCCTGTGGCCGCGTCTTCCTGTTTGCTTATTGGCGTCCCGCCTCCCTGACGCTCCCGCCGGTGCGAACCGGCTGGACGGCCGGTCTGCCGCTTGCTGCATTGACGATACTCGTCATCGGCTTTGGCGTCCTGCCGGAGCAATTTCTGCAACTCGTCCGCTCGGCCGCCGACGGGCTTGCTGATCCCTCCGCCTATATCTTCTCGGTCTTTCCGGAAGGGACTATACGATGATCGTCCTGTTCCTCAGCCTGCCGCTTGCCATCGCCTGGGTCGCCGTGACCGGCAGCGCCTCGCCGCATAATTTCGTTTTCGGCCTCGTCCTGTCGCTACTGTCGCTCGCCGTCGTGCGCGAGGCCTTTGCCGACCGTTCGCCGCCGCGCCGTATCCGCCCGCTGCACATCCTCCTGCTTGCCGGCCTTTTCCTGAAAGAATTGGCACTTTCAGCCTGGCGGGTGGCGCTGACGGTGCTTTCGCCGCGCATGCGGCTTACTCCCGGCATTCTCGCATTCCCCTTGACGGTGACGAGCGATTTCCAGATCACTCTGCTTGCCAATCTCATCACGCTCACGCCCGGCACACTCTCGGTCGATGTGTCAGCGGATCGGCGCACGCTCTATGTGCACGCGCTGGACTGTGCCGATCCGCTGGCTGTCAGACGCGATATTGCTGACGGATTCGAGCGCCGTATCATGGAGGCCTTTGGATGATAACGCCCGCCGCCATCGTTTCCACTGCCGCATTCGCAGCGCTTGGCATCCTCTGCGTGGCGCTCTTGATAACGGTCTGGCGGGTTGTTGTCGGCCCCAGCCTGCCGGATCGCATCCTGGCGCTCGACATGTTGACGGGCATCGCCATCGGCTTCATCGCTGTCGTCGCGGTGCGCACCGGCTTCTCGCTTTACATCGATATCGCTATTGCGCTCGGCCTCGTCGGCTTTCTGGCAACCGTCGCCTTCGCCCGTTTCGTGCTCTCGCGCGGAGACGCTGGCCCTGAGACGCGAAAGAGGAGCGAATGATGATGGACTATGCACTTGCTATAATCACCGCCGTCCTGCTGCTGGCCGGCGCCTTCTTCGCGCTGGTGGCCGCGATCGGTATCGTGCGCCTGCCGGATCTCTATACGCGCATGCATGCCGCTTCCAAGGCCGGCACGGTCGGTTCCGGCTTGTTGTTGCTTGCCGCCGGGCTTTACTCGGGCGAACTTGCTGTGCTTGCAAGAGCGCTGGCCGGTTTCCTCTTCTTCATCCTGACGGCACCGGTTTCTGCACACCTTCTTGCGAGAGCTTCGCATATATCAGGACATTTCCCGGCCGATATCTCAGTACGTGACGATATGCGAATGCGCTGAAGGCGGGGCTACTCAGAATTTTAAGCAATTTTACGCAAACTTATGCACCGGAAGCACGAGTAAAGCTTGCTGAACTGCTGACCAATTCTTTGTGATGGATTTTTTTTCTAGGAAAATCGCAATTAATAATTGGCCTTTTGCGAAAACGATGCTATTTGAAAATCCAAGTAGAGTTCTGATTGTGAATTAGAAACGTACTGCTTCCAAGTCCCCTAGCCTCGATTACCAATGTCTAACTGGGTGACGGCCTGGAAGAATACGTAGTAGCTCACCTTCAGGCAGTATTGGTGCAGAATACGGTCTTCGGAATCTAGGGGTGGATTTCCGGTTTTTCGAAACAAAGGCTGTGACCTGCTCTTTTGCTGTTTGGCTCTACGACGAGGGTTCTTCGTCTTTTTGGGAGAAGGACCGTTTGAGCATGCTAACAGGAGAAAGAATATGACGGATATGGCGACCGGCAATGCGCCGGAGCTGCTTGTGGAACTGACGGCCGATATCGTCGCGGCCTATGTCAGCAACCACGTTGTCCCGGTCAGCGACTTGGCCAATCTGATTTCCGATGTACACTCGGCATTGAGCAACACATCCGTACCGCAGCCGGTGGCAGCGGTCGTCGAAAAGCAGAAGCCCGCAGTCTCTGTCCGCAAGTCCGTACAGGACGAGCAGATTACGTGCCTGGAATGTGGCGGCAACTTCAAGTCCTTGAAGCGCCACCTGATGACGCATCACAATCTCGCGCCGGAAGAATATCGCGAGAAGTGGGACCTGCCTGCCGATTACCCGATGGTGGCCCCGGCCTATGCCGAAGCGCGCTCGCGCCTCGCAAAGGAAATGGGCCTGGGACAGCGCCGCAAGCGCGGCCGCGGCTGAGGCTTCTCCCACCGCCGCTGGACGATACGAAGAGCCGGGCCTGGTGCCCGGCTTTTTTGCGTACCCACTCCGAGTAAGACGAAAGACACAATCCCGCAGTTCTCAAAACGTGACGTGAAAAGACAGACAAAAGGTTGCAAACAGACGCTTCGGGCGCCTCGCTCTTGAGCTTGCGCCTGTTGGGAACCGTCTCACAGCAGGCGCATTTATCCTTGCAATTGTATCTCAAATGAGATACATAGGCTTCGTAAAGGAGACTTAGATGACTGCGCAAACCACTATGCTGCACGTTCGAGTTGATGAACGGCTGAAACAAAACGCCGCTGAAATCCTCGCCGACTTTGGGCTGACCATATCGGATGCCGTGAAGATTCTTCTGACGCGCATCGAAAAGGAAAAGGCTTTGCCGGCGGGTCTGACAGCTGATCCAGAGGCCTACGACACCTGGTTTCGAAACAAGGTTAGGGAAGCGCTGACTGATACACGACCAGGCGTTGCGCATCAGGTCGTCATGGAAGCGGCTAAGGCCAGACTCAAAAAATAAAGCGCATCTTGCTGGCCAAAAGACCTGGCCAGCAAGAGCCTTTTCGAAGCTTACGGCCACTGCTGAGAGGTGTGCAGCATCCGATTGATGCGGATCACCTCATCGGTTTCGGTGTAGACGATGACGTAACTCGGCTTGACGAGCATCTCGCGAGTTCCGTCCATCCGTCCAATCCGGTGCATCTTGGGAAAAGACCGCAGCTCTTCGGTCTTGTTCTCCACCGCCGCGATCAGGCGTTCCATTGCAGCGGGACTATTTTCTTCCAGAAAATCAAGGATCTTCTTGAAGTCGGCTGCGGCATCATCGCCCCACATAAGAGTGAGGGTATTCTGAGTATCCATGTTGGACTCCTCTGTTCGGTTGACTGTTGACAGCCGGGGTCCAATATGCAAATTGATCATCAGCAACGAATACAAATCGACATTGGGCCATGTGGCCGCCATCGCCGTTTAAAATGATAGACGGCGACTTTTATACGTTAACCGTTTTTTATTGATTTGTCAAGGGGTTGTATTGGGCAACTCATATTGCTTGCGTCCGTTCAATCGTTGAAAGGTATCCCGGGTGGTTCGGATACCTGGTCCCAAACACAGCCCGTCCCGACCTCGCCTGTCGACCAATGATACTCTTTCTCGTTTCATGACGCCTAAGCCTGACCTCGACTCTCGTCATTTATCTTCAAAAAACGCGGCAAAAATGTCGGTCTAACGATTACCCATCCGTCTCAAGGACAGGCAGGCGCTCATGCCGCCGCAATAAGAGGAGAAGAGACAATGCGCGTAATGGTTATCGTCAAGGCGACTGCGGACAGCGAAGCGGGCGTCATGCCCTCGACCGAACTTCTGGCCGCCATGGGCAAATATAACGAGGATCTCGTCAATGCCGGCATCATGCTGGCGGGCGAGGGTCTGCATCCTTCCTCCAGGGGCAAACGCGTCGCCTTCGATGGTCCGAAGCGCCTGGTGATTGACGGCCCCTTCGCCGAGACCAAGGAATTGATCGCCGGTTACTGGCTGTGGCAGGTCAAGGACATGGATGAGGCGATCGAGTGGATCAAGCGTTGCCCCAATCCGATGCCCGGCCCGAGCGAGATCGAGATCCGTCAGGTCTTCGAAGCCGCCGATTTCGGCGAAGCCTTCACGCCGGAGCTTGTCGAACAGGAAGAGCGCCTGCGCGAAAAGATGGCCGACGGCAAATAATTCGATCGGAAACACGATATCCGGCGTCCGGAGGTTTTTTCTCCGGACGCTTAACTGCACCCGTCACGATCCGCTCGTCCTGCGCTGAGCACGATCGATCATGCCGCTCAGGCGACAGCGCGCACGCGTGCTTCCTCGCGAATGCGATTGACCATCGAGCGCAGCCCGTTGGAGCGCTGCGACGACAGGTTCTCGGTGAGCCCAATCTTGGAGAAGATCTGGAAAGCATCCAGCGAGGCAATCTCGGACGCCGTCTTGCCGGAATAGGTGGAGAGCACGATGGCGACGAGGCCGCGCACGATATGCGCATCGGAATCGCCTTCGAACGTCATGACGGGATTGTCCGGATTGCCTGACGTATGCGTCACCAGCCACACTTGGCTGGCGCAGCCCATCACTTTGTTCTCCGAGATCTTCTTCTCATCGGCCAGGTCCGGCAGCGCCTTGCCGAGTTCGATGACGTAGCGATAGCGGTCTTCCCAATCGTCCAGGAAGGAGAAGTCGTCGATGATCTGGTCGAGGGTTGCCATGCTTGTCAGGCCTTTCACTGTTACCGGATGATATAGGTGAAACGACCGCAGATTTGAACAGTTAAAAAGAAACGCCGTGAGGGATGGGCATCCTCACGGCGCAGCAAAGTGCTGAAATAAACAGGGCAGGCACGTCAGGCATGGGGCATCTCCGCGTCATGCGGACCACCGATGCAAGTTTGGGGGCGGGCGGATGCCCGCGAAATTCGTCAGATCGCCGGTTTCGGCGTCGGCAACGGGATCGAGCCTGCCGGAATGGTGCCAGCCGAGATAGTGCCAGTCACGACCCGTTCGGCCGAGGCGCCGTCATCGACCGGCGGGCGGTAGGGCTGCGGCAGGTGCGGCATCGGCTGGTTCAGTGCGGCCTGTGCCTCGCGCACGGTGTCGGTGACGGCCTCTGGCAGGGAAGGAACGGCGAGTGCTACAGGCGCCGGCGGCACGGCCGTCTTTGCGGAAGCCATTTTGGAGCTGTCATCCCTAAACTGGCTGTCGAGCAGTTCATAAGCGACACGAGCGCCTTCGCGGGCCCGGTAGCCGAGAGCCGTCAGGGTTTCCCCGCCCTTGGTGCAGACCTCGGGCTTTTCGGAGCACATGCCGGTCATATAGTCATAGGCGCCGCTCGCCGCCGTGAAGGCGTCGGAAAGCTGCAATTGCGGGTGGCCGGCATTGTCGAAGCTCTCCGAGCTGAAGACGGAGAGAGCGACGAGCACAAGGCCAAACCAGAATGATCCTTTGATCAGAAACCACATTGTCTTGCCCATCCTGTTTTCCCGTCCGGTCTTGTCGCCGAATCGGGCCGGTTGTCCGGTGTGTTTGCACCCTACCGCCAAGTTGCGAATGCCGCTTTTCGAAACTCACTGGCATTTGCGGCAAATTTGTCTCGAATTTTAATGATCGGTATTTTCGGGGCATTTCAGTCAAATTCTACCAGATGTCGTTAAGCATGGTGGCAGCCGTCGCCTGCAATCGTTGGGCTTTTGGCCCGCCGCTCTGCCACAAGAGTTAACGCGATGCTGAAATATGAGGAAAATCCGTCGCTTACCTGCTATTAACCACAAAATTCAAAGAGCCATGCGGATGGCCCAAAACGGGACTTTTAGCGTTTTTGGGCTGTGGAAGGCGACTTTGCCTTATCCTTTCCTTAAGCCGAGGGGGCCTATTGTCCGGGGTAATGAAAGGCCTTTTCGGGCAGGTATTGCGTGCGTGTATTGAGTGACATTGGCGGTCGGGCGACAGCCCTCGTGGACCGGGCAGCGGCAGGCTGGCTCTCCCGGACGAGCGGTGGCGAAGCTGTGCGCCAGAGTGAGCTCGCGATTCTGCGCCGCCTCGTCTTCCTGTCTTCTGCCGCTCTTATTGCCGCTCCAGTCGGCCTCTCCATCGTCACCAGCCCCGCTGTTGCACTGCCGGCCGGTGTCGCCACCGTCTGCGCCGCCTTTCTTTTTTCCGCCGTCGGCAGCATCGCGCTCGCTCGCCAGGCCATCCCCCAGCACGTGGCGGCAGCCAGTGCCGACGATCTCTTCCTTGAGATGAGCCCGGGTCTCGTGCTCTTCCTCGATCCGCATGGCAGCGTGACCATGACGGGTGGCCGCGACAAGCGCGACTATCTCGCCTGGATGCGCGACCTAAAAGGCCGAGGCTTCTTCGAGCAGGTGCATGTTTCCGACCGCATTCTTTTCCTGCAGGCGCTGGATGCACTCCGCCAGGGCGAAGAAAAGGCGATCGTCGATCTCAGACTGGAGCGTCCCTCCGTCTCGCGCGATAACAGGCAGTTCGCTTACCTGCGCATGGATATGACCGCGCGGCGCGATATCGATGGCGCACTTTCGGCCGTTATTGCCCAGTTGCATGATGTTTCGGTAGAGCAGCGGCTTCGCGCCGAGGCGCAGACGCGCGCGGCTGATGCGGAATCGGCCAATGACGCCAAATCCCGCTTCCTTGCCGCCGTCAGCCACGAGCTGCGCACGCCGCTGAACGCCATCCTCGGCTTTTCGGATATCCTGATCGGCGAATATTTCGGCAAGTTCGAGAATGAGCGTCAGCGTGAATATGCCGGCCTGATCCGTGAATCCGGCGCGCATCTGCTCTCCGTCGTCAACACGATGCTGGATATGAGCAAGATCGAGGCCGGCCGCTATGAGCTGATGCTCGAGCCTTTCGATATCGGCGCATCGATCCGCTCCTGCGAATCGATGCTGGCCCTGCAGGCGAAAAGCAAGGGTGTCACGCTGACGAACCGTGTCCAGCGCGGTATCGAAGAGGTCGTGGCCGACCAGCGTGCGCTACAGCAAATCCTCATCAATCTCGTCGGCAATGCCGTGAAATTCACCGAGGCCGGCGGCGTGGTCACTGTCGATGCGGCCATGCGCGACGGCATTCTCAAGCTGACGGTCAGCGATACCGGCATCGGCATTCCGGCTGATCGGCTGGCGACCCTCGGCCAACCTTTCGTCCAGATCCAGAATGATTATACCCGCCGATTCGAGGGCACGGGTCTTGGTCTCTCGCTGGTCAAAGGCCTGGTCGCCCTGCATGGCGGTCATTTCGCTATCGCCAGCCAGCCGGGCGAAGGCACGATCATCACCATCGAGATCGCCGCTGATGGTTCCGGCGCCTGCACTGGCGAGGACACCGGCCAGACGGGTGCCGTCGAGTTTCCGCCGCGGCTGAAGGGTGCGGTGGATGCCGCAGAACGGGAGGAGGGGCTCTTCGATGGCCGCGCGCAAGCGAAAATCGCCTAAGGGCAGGAAAGGGCGGCAGCAGCCGGGCCTTTTGATGACCGGTGTGGCGGCGCTCGGCGGTGTCGGCCTGCAGGGCGCGACCGCGCTGGGTGGTCTCGGTCTTCAGGGTGCCGGTGCGCTCGGCGGTGTCATCGGCCGCAATCCTTCCATTGCCGGCGGCACGATCGCTTTCGTCGTCATCTTCTCATTCGTCGCCGCCAATGCGCTCTGGTATCAGCCAGGCGCGCACCCGCATCCGATTTTTCGCACGCGCGATCCGAATACGCCGAACGTTATGGGTTTCCGCCCGCAGCCCGAGCTGCAGGGCGATGTCACCACTTTCCGCATCGAGCGACCGGACGATGCCAGCGCGACGACCCAGACCACGCCGCCATCTACCGTGGCCGGCCAGCAGCCGAACCAGCTCGTGATGGATATCCAGAAAGAGCTGATCCGCCGCGGTCTCTATAACGGCAATGCCGATGGCGTCATCGGCCCGCGCACCAGTGCTGCCATCCTCTTCTTCGAGGAAACGGTCGGCATGGCGCAGAGCGGCGACGCGACGCCCGAAGTGCTCGCAGCGCTCAGAACCGATGCCGCCGGTCCCTCGACCATACCCGTCGAAAAGCCGCGGGAGGACGTGACGTCGAAGGCGACGGAGGAGGATCCGGTCGCAGCTGCCATCCGCAGCGCCGAAAAGACCGTCAAGACGGCGCCGTCCGCGCCAAAACAGGTTCCGCTGTCAGGAATTTCCAACGTCGATCTGGTGCTGAAGATCCAGAAGGGCCTCACCAACATGGCCTACGCCAATGTCGGCGTCGATGGCGTTGCCGGCGAACAGACCCGCGCTGCCATCAGACACTTTCAGAAGCACTATAATCTTCCGGAAAATGGCGAGCCGAGCGAAGCCGTGCTGAAGAAACTCAAGGAAATCGGCGCGCTTTAAAACAATCCCAGCAAATGTGCGTACCGGTTTTGCTTCCGGAATTGGGTACAAAAGACGGACCAAAACCGGCTGCTGATGGCGACAACCCTGTCGTCAAACCTGGCGCGCAAGGGACGATGGCTGGTTCGCCACCCGCAGGAGCCGGTAGTCCACCGTCGGCACCCGCCCTTCCACATCGACCACTTCCTCGATCGGCCCGATATTGATGCCAGCCGACGTCCGATAGCGTTTCGGCGCAATGCCGGTTACGCGCTTGAACGCATTGCTGAATGCGCTTTCCGAAGTATAGCCGAGTGAAAGCGCCAGCGAGGAGACGGACATCGAGCCCTCGCGCAGCGCCCGTTCGGCAAGGCGCATGCGCCAGGCGGTCAGATAGGTGAGCGGAGCGACGCCCGCGACCGTCTTGAAGCGCAGCGCGAAGCTGGTGCGCGACATGCCTGCCGATTTCGCAAGCTCTCCGAGTTGCCAGTCATGGGCTGGGTCCGAGTGCATCAGTCGCAGCGCCGGCGCGATTTTCTCGTCGCCGAAGGCGCGCAGCCAGCCGACCGTCAGCGGCTCAGATGTCATGATATGGGCGCGCAGCACCTGTACGAAGATGAGCTGCGAAAGCTGGGTGGAGGCAAGCAGTGCGCCCGGTTTACCTGCCGCCATTTCCCGCACCAGCTGATCCAGCAGCCAGCGCAGCACGCCGGCCTCAGCAAGGGTCGCCCGCACATGGATGACCGGCGGCAGCACGTCGAGCAGCAATGCCGTGCCGGTCGGTCCAAGCGCGATATGCCCGCCGATATAAAGGAAATCCTCGCCCATGCCATGCCGCGCCATGCCATTGACCTTCTTCTCCTTGAAGGTCGTGACGGCATCGGCCGGCGTCATCGCAAGATCGGTTGCCAGCACGAAGGAATGCTTGCCATTGAGCAGGACGACGTCGCCGGCTTCGAGCAGGATCGGCTCGCTGCCATTGTCGAGCACCAGCCAGCATCGGCCTTTGGCCACCGCGCTGATCTTGATGCGGTTCGGCTGCGGAAAGGCGAGCGCCCAGGCGCCGCCGGCAATCAGCCCGCCGGCCATCAGGCAGCGGGCATCAAGCAGACTGAGCATTTCGGAGAGGGGATCACTAGTCATCTTTGTACGATGGCGCAAGAAATCGGGATTTACAAGCATTCAGAATCCCGCCCGCCGGACATAGATGTTCTCCGACTAGAAAGGAGACATCCTATGTCCACTCCCCAAGCTCCTATCGGCTCCGGCTTCGGCGCAGCTTCCACGGCAGAAGAGGTGATTGCCGGCCATGATCTCACCGGCAAGGTGGCGATCGTCACCGGCGGTTATGCCGGCCTCGGCCTGGAAACCGCCCGCGTGCTGGCCGCCGCCGGCGCCAAGGTCATCGTTCCCGCCCGCAACATCGAAAAGGCGAGGGCGGCAGCCGAAGTCGTTCCGGGTCTGAAGCTCGACTACATGGACCTGATGGATCCCGACACGATCGACGACTTCGCCGACCGTTTTCTGGAGAATGGCGAACCGCTGCATTTCCTCATCAACAACGCCGCCGTCATGGCCAACCCGCTGACGCGTGACAGCCGCGGTTATGAATCGCAGTTCTCCACCAATCACCTCGGCCACTTCCAACTCGCCGCTCGCCTCTGGCCGGCGCTGGTGCAGGCGGAGGGAGCCCGCGTCGTTGCAGTCTCCTCTCGCGGTCATGTCCGCGCCGGCATCGATTTCGACGATCCGATGTTCGAGAACCGCGAATACCTGCCCTATGTCGCCTACGGCCAGTCGAAGACGGCGAATGCGCTTTTTGCCGTCTCGCTGGATGCTTTGGGCGCAAGAGAGGGTGTGCGCGCCTTCTCGCTGCATCCGGGCGGCATCGTCACGACCGATCTCATCCGCCATCAGTCGCGCGAATATCTTCTGGCTAGCGGCTATGTGGATGCCGATGGCAATCCAGTCATCGATCCCGAAAATAACAAGAAGACCATCGCCCAAGGCGCGGCAACCACCGTCTGGTGCGCCGTCAGCGACGAGCTGGAGGGCATGGGCGGCGTCTATTGCGAGAACTGCGATATCGCCAAGGCCGTGCCTGCCGACTCCGAGGAACTGCTCGGCGTGCGCCCCTGGGCGACCGATCCAGAACTCGCCGAACGCCTATGGCAGATGAGTGAAAGATTGACGGGTCTGACGCAGAGCTGAAGGCATAAGAGAGGGCAGAGGCCTTAAGACCTAAGTCTAACCCCCGATATTCTTAGGCAATTGTTAACCATGTTGTTTGAAGCTTCTCTAATGTAGCTTGGGGGAGCTCGATCATGCAGGCGTTGAAGGCAGTGGAGGAGAATGCCGTAAGCCCGGCCTATGAACCGGATGGACCGGATCGTGACGCGCTGCGCCATATCCTCTCGCGCCTTGCCGAAGAGGCCTCCACGCTCGGTGTTGACCTCGTCGATATAGCCGGCGCTATCCAGGACATGGCGGCGATGTCCGCCCGCCATGCCGCCGACTTCGACGACGTCACCCGCACAGCCCTTTCCATCGCCGAGACCAATCGCTCCGTCGCCGTTTCGCTGCGCGAGACGGACAGTACCGCCACACAAGCGCGCCACATGCTGAAGGAATCGGCCGATCGCCTGTCCGGCTCGGTCGAGGAAACCCGCCATATGGTTCAGTCATCGGAAGAGATCAGCACGGAAATCGCAGGCTTCTCTCGCTCACTGACCGATGTGGACAAGGTGGCGGCCGAAATCAGCACCATCGCCCGCCAGACCAATCTTCTGGCGCTCAATGCGGCGATCGAGGCCGCCCGCGCCGGCGAGGCGGGCAAGGGCTTTGCCGTCGTCGCTTCGGAAATCCGCGCTTTATCGCTGCAGACTTCCAAGGCGACGGGCTCCATTCAGGAAACGCTGGAGCAGCTTCGCGTCAAGATCGACCGTCTCTCGACTGTCGGCGGCGGGGCGCGCAAGAGTGCCGCTGGCGTCAGCGAAAAGTCTGAGGCGATGCGCGGCGCCTTCGAAACCATGGAACATGTCATCACCAGCATCCTCGATTCATCCGCCGTCATGGCCAACACGACCGAGGCCGTGGACCGCGATTGCGCCGGCTTCGTCGCCAAGCTTGGCGAAATGTCCGCCGAGGTGCTGGATTCCAACGGCAGGCTGCAGCAGGCGGCAAAACGCGTCGACAGCGTCGTCGGTCTGTCGGAAACGCTGATCCAGCTGACCGCGAGCGCCGGCGTGGAAACCGCCGATCGCCACTGGATCGAACAGGCGCAATCCGTCGCTGGCCAGATATCGCATGCTCTGGAGCGTGCCGTTGCCGAAGGTGCAATCGGCATGGAGAGCTTGTTTAACCGCCAGTACCAGCCGATTCCGGGCACCGATCCGGTGCAGATGATGGCCCTCTTCACCGATCTCACCGACCGCCTGCTGCCGCCGATCCAGGAGCCGGTGGCCGGCTCCGACCAGCGCATCGCCTTCTGCGCCGCCGTCGATGAAAATGGCTACCTGCCGACCCATGTCAGAAAATTCTCTGAGCCGCAGCGGCCGGGCGATATCGTCTGGAATACTGCGAACTGCCGCAATCGCCGCATCTTCAACGACCGTGTCGGCCTTGCCGCCGGCAGAAGCACTGCGCCCTTCCTCGTCCAGACCTACCGGCGGGACATGGGCGGCGGCAATTTCGTCATGATGAAGGATATTTCCGCCCCGATCACCGTTCGTGGCCGGCATTGGGGCGGTCTGCGGCTGGCGGTCAAGGTATAGCGTTGCCGCCACCTGCCGCACGGTCTATACCGCGCCCATGAGATTGCGCGCCGATATCTACGTTTCCGCTCTCGTCCGCAGGGTTTTCTCCGCGGGCGATTTTGCTGCCGTAGAGAAGAAGGGCGCAGAGGAAGCTGGCGCTATCTTCATCCGCCAGCGCTTCCGTGACGGCCTCGAAACCCTTTATGCGCCTGCTCCGCAGAGCTTCTTCGACGAGGAGAGCAGCGGTGATCGCCTGTTCGAAGTCAGGCTGGAGCGCGCCGAGCCGGACAAGGTGCGGGAGATGCTGGACCGCGAGCGCAAGTTCGACCCCGATCTCTGGATTGTCGAGCTGGAGACAGACAAGGTCTCGGAACTTATCCCGATGGCCGGCTGACGGCCTGCCTTGAATTTACGCCAGTTCCCGCCTAGTTTACCGCCATCCGCAATACCAACATGACGGTGCAAAATGGATTCCAACCTGATCGCAATGCCAATTCGCCTTGCCATCGGGGATTTCCATGCCTGCATCCATTACGCTTTCCAATCTTTCGTGGTCCACGCCTGACGGCCGGCCGCTTTTCTCCAATATCGATCTGAGCTTCAACGCAGAGCGCACCGGTCTCGTCGGTCGCAATGGCGTCGGCAAGACCACGCTTTTGAAGCTGGTCGCTGGCGAGCTGCAGCCGCAGACCGGCTCTGTCGCCGTATCCGGCACCATAGGCATACTGCGCCAGAGCGTGCAGGTCGGCCCGGATGAAACGGTCGCCGATCTCTTCGGTGCGGCGCAGGCGCTTGCCATTCTCCGCCGTGCCGAAAGTGGCGAAGCGAGCGCTGACGAGCTTGCCGTTGCCGACTGGACGCTCGAAGCCCGCATGGAAGCCGCACTGGAACGTGCCGGCCTCGCCGCCGGGCCGCAGACGCTGCTGGCGACGCTCTCCGGCGGCCAGCGCACCAGTGCGGCACTCGCCGCCCTGATCTTCGAAGATCCGGATTTCCTCATCCTCGACGAGCCGACCAACAATCTGGACCGGGATGGACGCGAAGCGGTGATCTCGCTTCTCGGCGGTTGGCGCCACGGCGCTCTGGTCGTCAGCCATGACCGCGAACTGCTGGAGACGATGGACGTCATCGTCGAGCTGACGACCTTGTGTGCTACCCGCTACGGCGGAAACTGGAGCGATTACCGCGCCCGCAAGGCGCTGGAACTTGCCGCCGCCGCGCATGATCTGGCGGACGCCAAAAAACGTGTGGCGGAGGTCGCCCGTAGCGCGCAGGAAACGGCTGAGCGCAAGGCCCGCAAGGATAGTGCCGGCAAGAAGAAAGCGGCCAAGGGTGACATGCCGCGCATCGTTGCCGGCGGTCTGAAGCGGCAGGCGGAAAATACCAGCGGCGAGAATGCTCGCCTTGCCGAACGACGTCACATGCAGGCGCTCGAGGATGGCGTGGAGGCGCGCAAGCGCATCGAGATCCTGCAGCCGCTCTCCGTCAAGCTGCCCTCGACCGGCCTGCCGCCAAGCAGATCTGTGCTGAAGCTCGACGCCGTCACGGCCGGTTACGAGACGGGCGAACCCATCATCCGCAAACTGTCTTTCGATATCACCGGCCCTGAACGTATTGCCGTTACCGGCCCGAACGGCTCGGGCAAGACGACGTTGCTCGCACTGATTTCAGGCGATCTGCAGCCATGGGAAGGAACGGTCCGCGTGCTGACCTCTGTCTCGATGCTCGACCAGCGCGTCAGCCTGCTCGACCCCGCGACCTCGATCCGCGACAATTTCCGGCGGCTGAACCCGCAATCGGATGAGAACGCCTGCCGCGCAGCGCTCGCCCGCTTCATGTTCCGGGCGGATGCGGCGCTGCAAATCGTTTCGACTTTGTCAGGCGGCCAGCTTCTGCGCGCCGGCCTTGCCTGCGTTCTCGGCGGCGCGACACCGCCGTCGCTGCTGATCCTCGATGAACCGACCAACCACCTCGACATCGATTCCATCGCCGCCGTCGAAGCGGGTTTCAGGGCTTATGACGGCGCACTGCTGATCGTCAGCCATGACGAGGTGTTTCTGGAGATGGTTGGCATCACGCGCCGGCTGGAATTGCCTGCAAGATAGTTACGCGAAGGAGTCGACTGGCCAAGCTATCAGTCGGAAAGCCCCTTCAGCAACGCGTTCAAGTGCATAAACGGTGTGGCGCCGCAGCAGTATCGTCGAGACTACCTTGAGGTTAGCGCGCCCTGTTGACGCTTTTGAGGTCGCGCACCGGCGCCTGCCGGATGAAGCGATAGGTCGGCGCGGCCTGTGGCTGTGCTGCGGGTGCCGGCTGGGCTGCAGCCGGGCTTTGCGGATTGTAGGTGTAGCTGTCGGCGCGGCGCCATGCTTCGACGCGGGCATGGCACTCTTCCGGGTCCAGCGCATCGAGAACAAGGAAGGCGCGGCTGACATTGTGCTGCACTTCGGCAAGATGCGGATAGAGCTTTTCCAGTACGAAGACGGAATCGAGAAAGCCCATGCCGAGGCTCGTCAGCGTCGTGGCGAGTTGCTGGCCGGAGAGGTCGAGCATGATACGCTCGGCAAGCCAGCGGCTGGCAGACAGCGCATCGGCAAGTGCGGTGGCGAAATGCATGGCTTCCCTAGAACGGGCAAAGCGCACGAGCAGCGCCTCCTGAATGTCGGACAGCGAGCGAAGGCCGAGCCGGTCCTCATCGTTGCGGCCGAGATGGCCGGCAAGGCCGCGGATGCGCTCGCGCAGCGCCTCTTCATTGGCAATGCGTTCTGCTTCCTGCTGGTCCATTTCGGGTACGGCAGGCATCGGCGAAAGCGGCATGGCCGGCTGCTCGGCAGGTACGGCGGAGGACGGGCGCGGCTCGGCCTGGCGCAGCGCCACCAGCGCATCGATGACCTTCGGCGATAGGGAATCCCGGCTGACGATCGCCTTCACATGCGCAGCACCATGGGTGCGGGCAATGGTGATCAACGTATCGTCGCTGATTGCCTTGGAGGCAGCGAGGAAAGGTGCGGCGACTTCGATCGGCTGGTTGCCGATGAAGAGTGCAACCGCTGCCGGAATGTTCTCGCATTGGGAAAGAGCTGCTACGGCCTGGCGTCTTGCCTCTTCGGAGGAGGCCTGGAAAAGCGGCATGAAGAGTTCGGCAAACTGGCGCAGTTCGGAGCGTGTCGGATGTGACAGGTTCTCGAAACTGCTGACAGTCGCCATTAACACCACGTCCTTCTTCCTGATGGCCATGGGGCCCTCTAGGTCTCGAAACCGGTCACGCACAAGAACACCCCGAAAACGCAGAACAAGCGGGAGACCGTGGGCCGACAAGCGCTGGCGGGACGCATGTCAGACATACGGTTATGAACAAATCCTACACCGGCACGGTTAATGGATGCTGAAGATTCTATTAAAATGCAATAGAAATATACACGTTTCGCGTGTCGTGGATTAATGAGCCGGCAAAATAAAATCGAACGCCCCGGAAGCGGGGCGATTTCCAGTTTTTAAAGATGTGGATAAATAGCCGGCAAATAATCTAAAGACCCTTGCGGCCTCTGAGTGCCGACAGCAGTTTGTCGTGATCGTCATGGCCAGACTGGTAAAGGTCGAGCGCGGTCGAAGCAGCGAACTGCGCTTCGACACTTCTGATGTCGATGTGTTTTTCCGCGCACCACGCGTCAAGCGCGCCGCGCAGCACATCCAAATCTTCTGAGGTGAATGCGGAGTTATACAGAAAGGGCATGGGTTGCTCTCCGTATGACAGCAAGAGCACGTATAATCTCCCAAGCGGCCATCGCCTTAAAACCTTTGACCGATAGGGGCAGAATACACCCAACCACCCTTGCAGCAATTAATATTTTTGTGACACATATTTGCAACACCCACGGCGCAGATGCCGCTTCAGCGGAGAAGAGCTGTTAACTATGTGAATTGTCTCTAATTTTATCGGGCGACTTCCAGCCTGTCTTTTCTTTTTCGCGACTGAAACCAAACAACCATTCTGCGCGTTATCTCAGCGTCGAGCAGACTGCTGAGAGCAGTGGCTGAATATTAGTAATCTGTTAACGGTCGTGTGTCTCAATTCGGACAGGAACGACGCGATTTGGGGATATGGATCGTGGAAGCTCCGCAGCATCACGGTATTTCGATCAGGTGCCGTGAGAAAGGCGCGAATGCCCTCGGTCCGGTTCATCCGGCGCTTGAGGACGCGCTGGTCCGCAGCATGGCGGGCAGGGTGAAATCCATCGCAAGTTCATCCGTCTCGGGCAGTGCATGGAGACGAGAATGGCAATTGTAGTCGCATTGGCGGACCGGCTGCGTGAGGAGCCGCGCCGCACGGGCAAGGAGCCCCGCGAAGCAAAAATCCTCTGGTTCACCGGCGTCCGTTACGAACGGATCGTCGAAGCCCCGAAGAAAAATCCGGCGCATCCTGCGCCGCGTGTCAACAACAAGTAACGCGCGAAAACAACCCTAGCGGGCGTCCAGTTCATCGCAGGCCGCTTGCGTCAGGAAGGCTCGCGCGGCTTCATCGAAGCTTGCCTGCGGCGCCAGCGTGCGCAGCACTGCATATCCCTCAGGATGTGCCATCTCCACCATGATCGTCTGCTGCAGTTCCTGCGGCAGGTTCTTGCGGAGGTCCGTCAATTGGATCGGGCTTGCCGCAACAACATCGAGCGCGCCGCCGACGGAGGTGCGGTCGTTCATGCTGAAGACCTCGTTAGAGGCGCCGTCATAGATCGCGATCGACCAGAAGGGCACATTGCCCTTGGCGGTGAAATGCACTGGAGCCTCGCTCACATCGAAGGAGCAGACGGCGGTGCGCACGAAGGGATCGCCATTGGCGAGCCCTGCCTCGTCATAGCGGCCGGTAAGCAGATAGAAAGTGTTCGGATCGCCCTCCGCCTCCACGCGCGTCGCCGCATCGCGGCCGGTGAAGTGCGGCAGCGCGAGAATGATGACGAGGTGCAGAAGGGCTGCCCCGAAAAGCCCGGTGAGGAGGGCGAAGAACACCCTAAGCATTGCCGCATCCGATCTTGGTCAGCTTCGGCATCGAAAGGTCGATCACGCCGGAGCTGCCGGCCGTTGGTGTGTCGAAAAGTGTCAGCACCAGCCGGAACGTGCCGGCCTGCGGCAGCGCCAGCCAGTTGCCGGGTTGAGCGCGTGTTGCAATATCGATGGTGAAGCTGCTGTCTGGCTGGCGCAGCACCGTCCAGGAATTCAGCGCCGCCGGCAGGCTCGCCTGCAGCGAAGCAGGGTTGCCGGCATTGTCGGCAGTAAACAGCGTCCACAGCCGCGCCGGCGGCGTCTGGCCGGTGATGCGGTAATGGCAGGCGGCGTTCAGCCGTTCGCCGCTGTCATCCACGCTTGCTGTAAAGGTCAGGCCTTCGGCACTGCCATAAAGTAGTTTGCCTGCGCGCGCGCGATGCGACTTCGCATAGGGATCCGCGTCGACGGTCTGCAGTTCCGGAAAGGCCTCCCAGGCGCCGAGCTTGATCGCTCCGAATCCCTGCGTTGCATCCAGCGCATAAAGCGAAATCATGATGCCGCCGCCGAAGGCGACGATCAGCGTGATCAGGATGAAAAGGGGAAACCGAAACACCTTGCGCCCTTGAAGATCAGACTTGAAGATCAAATCAGTTGAAAGGGTTACCACTGATTCTGGCAGGGTGGAATGCCGTGAGGCGATGTCTCCCCCAAGTCTTGCCAAACCGGATATTCCGATTTGACCAAAACAGCGCAAACATCACTCCGCGCTCGCGACCTTCTGCACTTCGAGCGGTGCAGCATCCTTCAGCTTCTCGCCGATGCCCTTGAGAATGTTTGTCGATTGCACCGAGAGCATGCGCGGGCGAATGAGAGTCGGCGTGCCGTCCTTCGGCTTGTCGGCCTGGGCCTTGGCGACATCCTTTTCGGACGGCAGCGGGTTTTCGATGCCGGGGATGGGGCGCAGCGCGACACCCTGATGGGCATAGTCCATGGCGCGCTTGAAGGTCATGGCGGGGAGCGAACCGCCGGTCATGTTGTTGGTCGACGTGTAGTCGTCGTTCCCGAACCAGACGGCGCAGGTGTAGTTGCCGGTAAAGCCCACGAACCAGGCATCGCGATAGGCCTGCGTCGTGCCCGTCTTGCCGGCAGTGACGACGCCGTTGTCCAGCGCCGCCTTTCGCGCCGTACCCACATAGGGCACCCGCGACAGCATCTGGTTCATGTAGCTGTCCGCCTGTTCGGAAAGCACGCGCTGGGCGGGCGGCTCGTCACGATCGAAATCGTAGAGAACGTCGCCATCGTAATCGAGAACCTGCGTTATGCCATGGCGACGAGACTGATAGCCGCCGGTCGGGAACACTGCATAGGCTGTTGCCTGATCGAGTACGGTCACCTCGGACGTGCCGATCGGGATCGTCACGTCGTCGCGGATCGGCGTTTCGACGCCCATGGCCTTGGCCATGGCGCGGATCGGCTGAATGCCGAGCTTTTCCTTGGCAAGGCGCACCGGAATCGTATTGATCGACTGGGCGACCGCGGTTTCGAGCGTGATGCGGCCCGCATAACGGTTGGCGTAATTGTGCGGGCTCCAGTTGCCCCAGGAGATGGGCGCATCGATGATCGTCGTCTTCGGCGTCATCCCGCTCTCCATGGCCACCGAATAGGTATAGACCTTGAAGGAGGAGCCCGGCTGGCGCAGCGCCTTGGTGGCGCGGTTGAACTGGCTTTCGCCATAGTCTCGTCCGCCGACCATGGCGCGCACCGCCCCGCCATTTTCGATCATCACCATCGCACCCTGTTTGGCGTGATAGGCTTCGCCATATTCGCGCAGCGATGTCTCGATGGAATCATCGGCCGCCTGCTGGATGCCCATGTCGATCGTGGTGCGCACGATCAGTGAGCGCTGGTGGAAGCGCGGCGAAAGGCGCTGCACCTCGTCGAAGGCCCAATCGAGGAAGAAATCGGGCGATTCCACCTCGTTGCGGTCGACGACGGTGGCGGGATTGCGCCGCGCGGCGATCACCTGCCCCTCGGTCATCAGCCCGCTCTGGACGAGGTTGGTCAGCACCTCGTTGGCGCGGCCGCGCGCCGCCGGCAGGTTCACATGCGGCGCATATTTGGCCGGTGCCTTGAACAGGCCGGCGAGCATCGCGGATTCGGCGAGGTTCACGTCGGTGATGTTCTTGCCGAAATAGAATTGCGCCGCAGCCGCAGCACCAAATGTGCCGCCGCCCATATAGGCGCGGTCCAGATACGTGGCGAGGATCTCTTTCTTGGAGAGATTGGCTTCAAGCCAGAACGCCAGGAAAGCCTCGGTGATTTTGCGGTCGATCGAGCGCTCGTTGGAAAGGAAAAGGTTCTTGGCGAGCTGCTGCGTCAGCGTCGAACCGCCCTGCACGACTTCTCCGGCCTGGGCATTGGTGACCATGGCGCGGAAGAGGCCGATGACGTCAATGCCGAAATGATCGAAGAAGCGGCGGTCTTCGGTCGCGATGACGGATTTGATCAGCGAATCCGGCAGCTCGTCGATTGGCACGGAATTCTGATGGATCACGCCGCGATGGCCGATGACATTGCCATAGCGGTCGAGGAAGGTGACCGCGAAATCACCGCGGTTGCGCCAGTCTTCCTTGGTGGCCTCGAAAGCCGGCTGCGCGAGCGCCAGCATCAGCACCAAGCCGACGGCCCCGAGCGTCAGCCCTTCGCCGGCGAGTTCGAAAACCGCGCGTTTCCAGCCGCGAACACGGAAGCGGCGGAAGAAGATGGTGGTGTCTTCCCAGATTTCGGCGGCGCGAAAGCCGGCATTCCAGACGGTCGAGTCGATCCATGAATCGATACGCAGCAACAGGTGTCGGTTTTTCGACTGCTGCTTCTGAGGCTTCTTGCCTTGCCCGTTTTCGGGCTCGTCTGGCCCATTATCTGGGTTGTCCGGATCCTGCACGTCCTATATTCCCGCCTGAGCACGCTCGGCGGCCGTGAAACCCGGACGCAGGAGCGGGGCCTGAAAGGGGCCGCAACTCTCCGGATAGCCGGAGCATGTTGAATGATTGGTTGATTTTGCGCACAAGAACAAGAGAGTTGAACGGTCGTCACGTGAATTTGCGGGCGGCTGTTGCAAGAAACGAACGATGAACGATCTGCCCTTCTGGAAGCGCAAGACGCTTGCCGAAATGAATGCCGAGGAGTGGGAAAGCCTCTGCGACGGCTGCGGCCTCTGTTGCCTCAACAAGATCGAGGAATGGGATAGCGGCGACGTCTATTTCACCTCGGTCCGCTGCAAGCTGCTCGACAGCGAGAGCTGTCAATGTTCCAGCTATCCGAACCGCTGGGATTTCGTGCCTGATTGCGTTCAGCTCACCAAGGAGAATGTCTCCGAGATCGCATGGCTGCCGCCGACCTGCGGTTATCGCCTCATCAATGAGGGCCGCGATCTCTACTGGTGGCACCCGCTGGTATCAGGGGATCCGGAAACCGTCCACACTGCCGGCATCTCGGCCCGCGGCCGCACCATCAGCGAAAACGACGTCGATGTCGATGATTTCGAGGACTATGTCGTCGACTGGCCGCTGACGGTCGGAGAGGACGCCGAAAAAACCCGGGAAGCCGAGGAAAAGGCCGGCTGACCGCTAAGACCAGGTGCTATGGGGGATCTGGAACAGATGCCGGATGCGCGTCGTCAGCGTCGTCGGGTGGCTGCCTTCAGCCGATACGCCGGCGCTGAAGTGATGTTTCTCGGATTCGATCCGCCGCGACAGCAGCAGTCCCAGCTCTTCGGCAAGCGCCGGCCGCTCCTGCATGATCGCGGCGAGATGGTCCTTGGCGATTTCATAGACGATGACGGATGTGAGTGCGCGGATATTGGCCGGCTCGAGCGCCCCCATCAGCACGCCGCGTTCCCCGAACAGATCGCCGGGCGCAATTCTGGCGAGCTCGATGATCTCGTTGCCCTCGATCCGCTCCACGACGGCAACGCCGCGCCGCACGATCATCAGGGAGGTCAGCGAGGTATCCTGCGTCGCGATCAGCGCATCCTTGCGGAAGTTCAGCCGTTTCATGTCGGCCGCGAGCGACTCCTTTTCGTCTTCCGTCAGCGTTGAGAAGAGCGGGATGGCGTTCAGCAGCCGCCAGGCCGAATTCGGGTGCTTTCCAGCCTCCTCCAGAGCATCAACAACCGGGGGAACTGGGGAGCCGGCCGGCGGCGCAAGCTGCAGGCCCGCCGCCTTGGCGTGACGATAGACGAGATCGTAGACTTCGTTCCGGGCGGCGGTCGCTTCGCCCAGTCCGGAGACGCGGAAGGAAAGTTCGAATTCGATGGCATTGCTGTCGAGCCCCGTGACGCTGACAACAGGGGTAGGGGATTTCAGGATGGCGTTGCTGCTCAAAAGTACCGTGCGCATCGTTTCTTCGATGGTCGCCGGTGGGATCGAGGGAACAACCCGGATCTTCAGCGAGACGCCATGCGCTTCCTCAGGGCTCGTCAGGTTCGTCAGCCGCGCCTTGGCAAGCGCGCTGTTGGGAACGATGACGAGGTCGTTGGTGCCGTTCAGAAGATGGGTTGAACGCCAGTTCGTCTCCACCACGCGGCCCTGCACGCCATCGTCGAGGACGATCCAGTCGCCGACGCTATAGTGCCGGCCGAGATTGAGTGCGATGCCCGAGAAGACGTCGTTCAGCGTGCTCTGCAGCGCAAGGCCGAGCACGATGGCGAAGACACCCGATGTAGCAATCAGCGTGCCGATCGGCGCGCCGAAGACGTAAGCCACGACCGAAAGCCCGGCGCCGAGATAGATGATGCCGACGACGAGGTCCTGCAGCAGCCGTGCCTCGCGCGGCTTGCGCTCGAAGATCAGGAAGAGCCGCACCGAACTCGCCAGCACCATCGCGCCGCCGATCCACCAGACGGCCTTGGCGACCCCGACGAAGATGCGCCGGAAGAGATCGTCGGCCTTGCCCATATCGGACGTATAGGGGGCAATCTCGTGCTTCACGAGCAGCAAGGTCAGCAGCACGAAAAAGATGAAGTTGGCGATCAGCCGGAAGGCAGGTTCCCGTCCGAAAATGAACCGCGCCGCGGCACTGGCCAGAACGAGAACAATAAACTGATACAGCGGATCTTCCAGCATCTGCCATGACATGCAGTACATCCTGATTGGGCGTTGGACCCTATATCACGGAAGAAGAAGTTCTGTCCTCCGACACGAATGGATAGGGTGTCGTGACCGTTGATAATGCCGGCCGGGATTTTTGCCCGACCGGCCATTTGGGCTATTTCGCCGCGTAAGCTTCCAGCGCCTGGACGAGCTTCAGCCCCACTTCGGCGCGGACCGTGTTCGGATAATTCCGGTTCGCCAGCACCGTCAGGCCGATATGCACCTTCGGCACCAGCACGACATAGGCGCCGAAGCCGTTCGTCGACCCGGTCTTGTTCATCAGCACTGCGCTTTGCGGCGCAAGCGGCTTCGCCCGCTGTTTGACCGGCTGGCTTTCCAGGCTCATCTTGGCCGAGTTGCCGTCGAGGAGCTTCTTGAGCGCCACGGGCCAGGCATATTGTTCCCAGACTATGTCCTGTGTGTAATAGGCCGTATCGAAATAGCCCGTATGCGTCTTCTCGATCGCGGCCTTGAATTCGGGTACCAGAGTATCCGGCTTCAAATTCAGCTCCAGGAGATGCACCATGTCGCGGGCTGTGGTCTTGATGCCGTAGGCCTCGTCGTCAAGAACGCCGGGTCCGACGCGGACCGGCTTGTTGGCCTTGGAATAACCGAAGGCGTAGCGATCCATGACATCAGGCGGAACCGCGATGAAGGTGCTCTTGAGACCGAGGGCGGGAAACAGCTCACCCTCGGCCGCCTGCCTGTAAGTGCCGCCGAGACGTTCACCGGAGATCCGCCCGAGAAGGCCGATGCTGACATTGGAATAGGAGCGCATGGTGCCCGCCTTGTAGGCCGGCTTCCAGCTCTTCAGGTAGGTCATCAGATCAGCATCGTCAGTCACGCTGTCCGGCACCTGCAGCGGCAAGCCGCCCGACGTATGGGTGGCGAGATTGACGAGGGTGATCTTGTCGAAGGCGCTGCCCTCGAGCTCCGGCAGGTAGGTCGAAACCCGCTGCTCCATCGACAACAGGCCGCGCTGTTCGGCAAGTGCGGCAAGCGTGACGTTAAAAATTTTGCTGACGGAGCCGAGCTCGAAAATCGTGTCGCTGGTAACGGGCGCTTTCGTCTCGCGCGAGGCTTCACCATAGGTGTAATAGAATTCCGAGCTGTTGATCGTCACGCCGACGGCCAGTCCCGGAATGTCGTATTCCCTAATCACCGGCTGAAAAATGCGATCTGCGATCTCCTGGAACGCTTTGTCCGTCATGTCTGCCGCATGAAGCGGGCTTGCTGACACGGCAAGGGCGATAAGGCAGTGTCTCATATTCACGAGCGGTTCCTCTCCGTGCGTCCGGCAATATGGCCGATACCCGGTCGATAGCGTGGCCTTTTGTCCCTCCACAAACGATAAGAACTCGCAGGAGACCCTAGTTTAATTTGGGCTCGAGGGCGGCAAGAAAGAGCCGCAGTTCCCGCTCCACGTAATCGGCCACAGCTCCCTCGGACGAGAAGCCCCACCAGAGCAGCGATCCCTGCCATTGCGAGAGCATCAGCCGGGCAATGGTCTGCGCTTGTCCCTGTCCCCCAAAACGCTCGGCAATCGCTGCAGTCAGCGCAGCACCCCAGGCCCCGCCACGGGCGCGCAGCACCGGATCGCGGAAATCCTCGCGCAGCAGAAGCAGGCCTTCCGCATAGGAGGCGGGATTGTCGCCATAGTCCTGGGAAAGACCGGTCAGCAGCGCGATCGCTCCGTCAGCGGTCTTCGGCAGCGTGTCGGCAAGCCGCGCCGTTTCCGCGTCCAGCCGGTCCCAGGCGTAGAGCAGGGCGGCGCGCAGCATGCCGGCTTTGGTGGCGAAGCGCTGCACCAGCGTCGAGCCGGAAAGGCCGCTCGCCTTCGCGACCGCCGCAAAGGTCGCCGCATCCGGCCCCTCGGACTGGATCACATCGAGAACCATCGAAAGTAGCTGTTCATCGGAAAGCGTGCGCGGACGCGGCATGAAATTTCCCCTTGCGTTCGACATATTTATGAACGAACGTTCGTTTATATACAAGTGGCCGACGAGGCCGGTTAGTTGTTTCTAGCGGGAGGACAGTGAAGTGACAGCGAACTTAAAGGGAAAGGTGGCGCTTGTTGCCGGCGGAACGCGCGGCGCCGGCCGCGGCATTGCGGTGGAACTGGGCGCGGCAGGCGCGACCGTCTATGTGACTGGCCGCACGACCCGCGCGCAGCAATCCGAATATGGCCGGCCTGAGACCATCGAGGAAACCGCCGAACTCGTGAGCGCGGCGGGAGGGCGTGGCATCGCCGTGCAGGTGGATCATCTGGTTCAGGAGCAAGTCGAAGCGCTGGTTGCCCGCATCCGCGCGGAGGAGGGCAGGCTCGATATCCTCGTCAACGATATCTGGGGCGGTGAGCATCTGACGGAGTGGAACAAACCGGTCTGGGAGCATTCCCTCGACAAGGGCCTGCGCATGCTGCGGCTTGCGATCGACACCCATTTCATCACCGCCCATTACGCGCTGGCCCTGATGATCGAGCAGCCGGGCGGATTGCTGGTGGAGATGACCGATGGCACGGCGGAGTATAACGCCACACATTACAGGCTCTGCCCCTATTACGATCTGGTGAAAACGGGCACGAACCGTATGGCCTGGGCGCACGCCAAAGATCTGGCAGCGCATGGTGCCACTGCCGTCTCGCTCTCGCCCGGCTGGATGCGCTCGGAAATGATGCTGGAAATCTATGGGGTTAAGGAAGAAAATTGGCGCGACGGTACAAAAGTCCAGCCGCATTTCGTCATCTCGGAAACGCCGCGTTTCACCGGCCGGGCGGTCGCCGCACTTGCGGCCGATCCCGACCGCAACAGATGGAACGGTCAGTCGCTCTCAAGCTTCCAGCTGGCAGACGCCTACGGTTTCACCGATCTCGATGGCAGCCGGCCGGACTGCTGGCGTTACCTCGCCGAGGTGCAGGAACCCGGCAAGCCGGCGGATGACACCGGCTACCGCTGATCGGGCGCTGCCGCCCGAGGGATCGATCCCCATGCGAATCTGCTAGTCTCTCGACGAAGAGGGAGCTCGCATGGCTTTGCGTATCGTTTCATTGAATGCCTGGGGCGGCAGTATCCACGCGCCGCTGATCGACTATCTTGCGCATGCGGAGGCCGACGTCTTCTGTCTGCAGGAGGTGGTCCGGTCCGCAACCGATACCCCGAGATGGCTGGAATATCGCGACGGCAGCGTTGTGCTGCCGCAGCGCGCCCATCTCTATGACGAGATCGCCGCCGTTCTCCCTGATCATGACGGCTTCTTCTGCCCCTTTGCACGGGGTGATCTCTTTCACGGCGAGGCGGTCTTCCCGACCGAATTCGGTATCGCCACCTTCGTGCGCAAGTCGCATGCGATAATCGGCCAGGCGGTGGACTTCATCCATGGCGGTTTCTCGTCCAATGGCTGGGGTGAGCATCCGCGTTCGCGCAATGCCCATTGCATTCGCCTGTTCGATTATGCCGGCGGCTTTTCCGTCACCATCGCCCAGCTCCACGGCCTGCGTGATCCCGCTGGCAAGGGTGATATTCCGGCCCGGCATGCGCAGGCGGATGCGCTCGTCGAGCTGATCGAACGCGTCTGGCCGGGTGATGAACGCCTGGTCGTCTGTGGCGATTTCAACGTGCTGCCCGACAGCATAACCTTCGAAAAGCTTGGCCGCCTCGGCCTCAACGATCTCGTCACCGGCAGGGGTTTTACCGATACCCGCACCTCGCTCTATCCGAAGGAAGGGCGCTTTGCCGATTACATGCTGGTGACGCCGGAGGTGGTGGTGGAGCGCTTCGAGGTGGTGGAGGCTCCCGAAGTTTCCGATCACCGGGCTCTCTTGATTGACCTTGCCTAAAGCAATTCCAGCAAAAGTGCGCAGCGGTTTTGCGTCCGGAAATGCGTGAAAACAGAGAATTAACGCAGCTTAAAGTGCCGCTCCAGGTCGGTGATCTGCTCGCTATTGAGCTGTCGCACCTTCATGCCGCGCGTGATGACCGAAAGCTTCGCTGCCTCTTCCAGCTCTTCGATCGCGAAGACGGCGGAATCGAGCGTGGCAGCCGACACGATCGGCCCGTGGTTTTCCAGCAGCACGGCGCTATGCTCGCCGGCGATCTCGGCAATCAGCGGCTTTACGTCTACCGAGCCCGGCCGCGTATAGGGCACGACAGGCACCTTGCCGACGCGCATCACCACATAGGGCGTCAATGGCGGAATGGCGTCCTTGGGATCGGTATCGGCAAGGCAGGAAAGGGCGGTCGCATAGGTGGAATGCAGATGCACGACCGCGCCCGTCTGCGGCCGCTTCTCATAGAAGGAGAAATGCAACGGCAGTTCTTTTGTCGGCACATCGCCTGAGAGGTGCCTGCCGTCGCTATCGAGCTTCGACAGCCGCTCAGGATCGAGGAAGCCCAGGCAGGAATTGGTCGGCGTTGCGAGATAGAAGTCTGCGGTCTTTACCGAGATATTGCCCGAGGAGCCGGCCGTAAGCCCCCGCTCGAAAAGCGATTTTCCCCAGCGGACGATGGCTTCGCGCAACGCTGCCTCATTCATGGCCTGCAATCCTGTCCAGGGCCTTGGCGAAAAAGTCGGGCGAGCCGAAGTTGCCGCTCTTCAGCGCGAGCCCGATCGGCCGCGCCGGCCGGCCGCGCTCGGACACCAGCACCGGCACGCCGGGATCGATCTCCGCACCAATGGTCATATGTTTGAGGCCGAGTGCCTCGACGACCGCACCAGAGGTCTCCCCGCCGCCGACAACGATCTGGCATGTGCCGGAATCGGCGAGCCGCTTGGCAAGGCCGCCGAAGAAATCCTCAAGGATCTTTGCCGATTCCTCGCGGCCGAAGCGCTGCTGCACGAAGCTCACGACATCGGGCGAGGTGGTGGAATAGACGATCGGATTATCCGCCGCATTGGCGGCGACCCAACTGGCGGCGCGCTCCATCGACATGGTGCCGCGCACGATGGCAGCCGGATCGATCGAAAGACCTGGATGGTTCTCCAGATGGCAAGCGACCTGGTTTTGCGAGGCGAGCGAGCAGGAGCCGCAGAGGACGACGCCGGGGCCAGTAACGACAGGCACTTCGGCGGGAACACCGGAAAGCTTGCCAAGCTTGGCGAAATTGCGCACCAGCCCCTGTGCCAGCCCCGATCCGCCGGTCACCAGCGCATGGTCGGCGACGGCTTCACCGATGGTGATCAGATCGGCATCCTCGATAGCATCGACGACGACGAGGCGGTTGCCATCGGTCAGTTCGTCGCGCAGGCGGCTGCGGATGGCGCCCGAACCTTCGCGCACGGTATCGAGTGTGATGCTGCCGACACCGCCGCGCGTCTGGTGGCGCAGCCAGCGGCGGATATCGGGGTCGGTCATCGGTGTCAGCGGATGGTTCTCCATGCCGGATTCGCTGAGCAGCTTGTCCTTGACGAAGAGGTGGCCCATGAAGACCCGCCTTCCGGTCGCCGGAAAGGCCGGGCAGAAGACGGTGACATCGGCGCCCGTCAACCGCTGCAGGGCCTCCGCCACCGGGCCGATATTGCCTTCACGTGTGGAATCGAAGGTCGAACAATATTTGAAGAAGATCTGCTCGCAACCCTGATCCAGCAGCCAGCGCGCCGCATCCATGGATTGCAACACCGCATCCTCGACTGGGATCGAGCGCGTCTTCAGCGCCACCACACCGGCTTCGCAATTCACCTTGCCGCGGCCGGGGCCGACGAACTGCATGGTCGACATGCCGCCGCGGGCAAGGGTATTGGCCAGATCGCTGGCGCCGGTGAAATCGTCGGCAATGGCTCCAAGCAGCATGTCAGGCGCGCTCCGGCAGTCTGTTGTTCAATTCGTCCTCGATATGGACGCGGATAATGTCGTCAAAGGATGTCTCGGCTGTGAAGCCGGGCGAAAGGCTGGCATCCAAACTCTGCGTCGATCACAAGGATTTTCATCTGAAGCGGTCCTTCCGACCGATGAATGAACGCAAACCGAAAACACGCCACCGCCTGAGTCGGCGGGCACAGTGCGTTTCCAGTTAAGACCAGCCGGGCAAGGCTGTCACGCAATTTCGGGCGGAGGGTCGGGTTTGATTATAGGTTGGAACTGGCCACGGGCCTTGCTCCAAGACCGGTTTCGCGGCAACAAACGGGCATGAGCATTCCGACAGAATACCCTTTCGACTTCGACCCCACCTATGGCATGACGCTTGCCGACCTGCAGGCGATCCGCCCGCCGGAAGCACCGCCGGGTTTCGATGCCTTCTGGCAGAGGCGTTATGCCAGGGCACTGGCGGTGAAGCCTGAGCCGCGCCTGAGCCCAAGCAAGGACACCCATCCGGACTGGCAGGTACGCGATATCGTCTATACCTCCACCGACAGCTTCCGCATCGGCGGCTGGCTGCTCACGCCCCGCAAGGGCGAGGTCAAGCGTGGCCTCGTTGTCGGCCACGGCTATGGCGGACGGGACCAGCCTGAATTCGATATTCCGGTCGAGGACGCCGCGATCCTCTTTCCCTGTTTCCGCGGCATGTCGCGCAGTGCCCATCCGCCGATTTCGCCTGACGCCCCCGGGCATGTGTTGCATGGTATCGATGATCCCGACCATTACGTCATCGGTGGCTGCGTTGAGGATCTCTGGGTTGCCGTGTCGGCGCTGCTGTCGCTCTATCCCACGCTCGATGGCCATATCGGCTATAGCGGCATCAGCTTCGGCGGCGGCATCGGTGCGCTGGGCATTCCCTTCGATAGCAGGATCAAGCGTGGGCACCTGACGGTGCCGACATTCGGAAACCGCAAGCTTTGGCTGACATTGCCGACTGTCGGCAGCGCCCATTCGGTGCAGGAATACGCGAGGACTCATTCCGATGTCTTTGAAAAGTTGCGGCTCTTCGATGCCGCGACAGCAGCGACCCGCGTCACCGTGCCGATGCTGGCCGCCGTCGCGCTCTTCGATCCGGCGGTTGCGCCGCCCTGTCAGTTCGCTGTCGCGAACGCTTTGCCGAAATCAAAATTTAATGAAATCTTCATCCTGAATGCCGGGCATTTCGACTATACTGATAGTGCAGTGCAGCAAACTGCGCTGCGCGAGCGAGTCGGGCGGTTTTTCAAGGGGCTATGAACCGAGAATATCTGCGCTGGTACAGCGATCGGCTCCATCGTGACATGGAGCTTCTGGTGTTCGGGCATGCCGGCGCCAAAGTACTGATGTTCCCAACGCGGGAAGGGCGCTTTTGGGAATATGAACATCTCGGCATCGTTGCCAGCCTCGCCGACAAGCTCGAGGCCGGTCATCTGCAGCTGTTCTGCATCGAGGGCCTTGCGGGCGAGACCTTCTACGACTTCGGCCGCCATCCGGCCGATCGCATCCGCCGCCATATCGCTTTCGAGGAATATGTGCTGAACGAGGTTCTGCCGCTGATGGAGAACCGCAACAGCCACGAATGCACCATCGTCCATGGCTGCAGCCTCGGCGCATTCCAGGCCGCCAGCCTCGTCTTCCGCCACCCGCATCTCTTCCGCAAGCTGGTGGCCTTTTCCGGCCGCTACGACCTGACGATGAAGGTCGAATCCTTCTCCGATCTCTTCGACGGCTACTACGACGACACGGTCTATTTCCACATGCCGACGCATTTCCTGCCGGGCCTTGCCTGCGACTGGCGGCTGGAAAAACTGCGGCAGGTCGATATCGTGCTGACAATCGGCAACGAAGATCCGTTCCTCGATAACAATCGCTATCTCAGCCGCCTGCTCGCTGACATGGGTGTCGGCCATCGGCTGCATTTCTGGGATGGCAGGGCGCACCGCGCCGGTGCTTGGCGCCGGATGGCGCCCCTTTATATCTAAGCACCGCCGGATGGCGCCTCTTTATATCTAGACACCGCCGGATGGCGCAGCTCGATATCCGATCTACTGCATCAACGGCTTTTTGAGGAAGCTGTTGCGGTCGGCCGATTTGATGCGCAGCCAGGCCTCGCGGCCGTTCCGCAGCACACGTATCGGGATTTCAGCGCCTGCCGGACCGCTCTTCCAGACCTTGCGGTAGAAATCGGCAAGCCCGTCCACTTCGCCGTCGCGGATTTCCGAGATCACGTCGCCTTGCTGCAGACCCGCCTGTGCCGCAGGACTACCCTTGGCAACGCTCATGACGACAACTTCGCCGTTGCTTTCGGCCGAAAAGGCGCCGAGCCAGGGGCGCGGCGGACGATCGATCTGGCCGCGGTTAAGCAGGTCGTCGAGGATCGGCGGGAGGAGGTTGATCGGCACGGCCATGTTGATGTCGGCAACCTCTTCGTCCTGCACCATCTGCAGGCGCAGCGAACCGATGCCAAGCAGCTTGCCGTCGTCACTGATCAGCGCCGCGCCGCCCCAGGAGGGATGGGCGGGTGCGATGAAGATCGCCTCGTCGAGCAGATATTCCCAATAGCCTGCAAATTCCTGCTTGGCGACGATATTGGCCTGCACGAATTCACCGAGGCCATCGGCAAGGATCACGGCATCGCCGACCGTCGTCTTGACCTTGTCGCCGATGTCGATGGCCGGCAGGTCGAGAGGCGCCAGCGACTGGATGAGGCCGAAGCCGGTTTCCTGGTCATAGGCCAGAGCATGGCCAGGTACGACCTTACCGTCATGGCGCGTCAGCCAGATTTCGTCTGCTTCGGTGATCAGGTAGCCGATGGTGAGCACCAGCCCGTTTTCCCTGATGACGACGCCGCTACCTTCCCGGCGGGTGCCCAGCGTATTCGCGGTAAAGGCATCTTCGGGGATGGAGGCGCGAACGGCCACAACTGACCGCAGGATCCTGTCGATATTCATGGTTTCATCCTCGTAAGGCGGGTACAAGGGCTCGGAACGCAGCGAGGGCCGGCAAGGGCCGGACGCATACCATTCCTTCTATAGGTATGAAACGACTGTCGTTTCTGCAAGGCCCGTGGCCTGTGGTCTTTTACCCCGCTGCTTCCCGGCTATATTGCCGCGGCGAGCGCGCCATCACCCGCTTGAAGGCGGTGCTGAAGGCGCTTTCGGAATCGTAGCCAAGCGAAAGCGCAATCTTGCCGATCGGTTCGCTGCTGTTGGAGAGCCGCTCGCTGGCCAGCATCATACGCCAGCGTGTGAGATAGTCCATCGGCGCGGCTCCGACCTTTTCCTTGAAGCGCTCGGCAAAGGAGGAGCGCGACATGCCGGTCATGACCGCAAGTTGATGCAGCGTCCAGCGCCGCGCCGGCTCTGCATGCATGGCGCCGATCGCCATGCCGATCTGCCGGTCGGCGAGCGCAAACAGCCAGCCGGTGCCTTCGGTATCGGGTGCCGAGAGATAGAGCCGCAGGATCTGCGTCAGCATGATATGCGCCAGATGCTCAGTCATCAGGAAGCCGCCCGGGTGGCGGCCGCGCAGTTCCCGTGCCATCTGGTCGATCGCAAAGCGCAGCACCGAGGCCTGATCCGAATGCTCGCTGACATGGACGACCGGCGGCAATATGCCGACGAGCAGATCTGCGCCGGCGCCGGAAAAGCCGAAACGGCTGCCGACGAGGAAAAAGGCGCCGCCGCCATTGCAGATCGCGACACCATCCTTCGCATGCGCATAGATGTCATTGGCCGGGATCGTCGGCAGGCTGCGATCGCTCATCATCCGGAAGGGCCGGCTCTGCGTCAGCAGAAAGCAATCGCCTTCCTTCAGCCGCACAGGCTCAGCGACCCCATCCACCTCCAGCCAGCAGCCGCCCGAGAGAATGGCATTGAACTTGATGCCCTGCGGCGGCGGAAAATCGATCGCCCAATCGCTGCCGGCATCGAGCCCGAGCGAGACGTAGCTCTTCGGCTTCAGGAGTGCCAGCACATCGGAAAGCGGATCTATGGAAACGGAACTCATGCGGAAATCCGGACGATCGCAAACATATCACGGACTTTAACGCATAGATCGTATGGGCGCCACCGCACTAGTCTCCGGGCGAAAGCAGAAAGGAGACATCCATGGAAAACGCACAACACCCCATCGGCTCCGGTTTTGGCGCTCGCTCCACCGCCGACGACGTGCTCGCGGGCATCGATCTCACGGGCAGACTGGCAATCGTCACCGGCGGCCATTCCGGCCTCGGGCTGGAGACGACGAAGGCGCTGTCGCGAGCCGGCGCGCATGTGTTGATCGGCGCCCGTCAGCCGGACGCGGCGGCCAAGGCGCTCTTTGGCATCGCCAATGTCGAGGTCGACAGGCTCGATCTTTCCGATCTCGAAAGCGTGCGGCAGTTTGCCGAGCGCTTCGTCGCTTCCGGACGCAAGGCCGATATCGTCATCAACAACGCCGGCATCATGGCCTGCCCGGAAACGCGGGTCGGGCCGGGCTGGGAGGCGCAGTTTGCCACCAACCATCTCGGCCATTTCGCACTCGTCAATCGCCTCTGGCCGGCGGTAGCGAGGGGAGCCCGTGTGGTTGCCGTCTCCTCCGGTGCCCATGGCATCACGCCCATCCGCTGGGACGATGTCCAGTTCACCGAGGGTTACGACCGGTGGCAGGCCTATGGACAGGCGAAGACCGCAAACGCGCTCTTTGCGGTGCAACTCGACAGGCTTGCGCGGGATGCCGGCGTGCGTGCCTTCTCGCTGCATCCCGGCAAGATCCTGACGCCGCTGCAACGGCACCTGGAGAGGGAAGACATGGTCGCCGCCGGCTGGATCGATGCTGACGGCAATGCGGCCGACCCAACGTTCAAGACGCCCGAGCAGGGTGCCGCGACGCAGGTCTGGGCCGCAACCTCGCCGCAGCTTGCAGGCCTCGGCGGCCTTTATTGCGCCGACTGCGACGTCGCATCCATCTCGGATGACGGCGCGGAAACCAGCGTGCGCGCCTATGCCGTCAATCCCGATGAGGCGGCCCGTCTCTGGGCGCTCTCGGCGGAATTGACTGGTGTAGACGCGTTTAGCCGTTAAACGTGGATGCCGGGCGCCTCGTAGCCGGTGCGCTCGACATATTCCGTATAGCCGCCGCCATACTGGTGGATGCCGTCGGGCGTCAGTTCCAGCACGCGGTTGGAAAGGGCGGCAAGGAAGTGGCGATCGTGCGAGACGAAGAGCATCGTGCCCTCGAAATCGGCGAGCGCCTTGATCAGCATTTCCTTGGTGTCGAGGTCGAGGTGGTTGGTCGGCTCGTCGAGCACGAGGAAGTTCGGCGGGTCGAACAGCATGTGGGCCATGACGAGGCGGGCCTTCTCGCCACCGGACAGCACGCGGCAGCGCTTGTCCACGTCATCTCCCGAAAAGCCGAAGCAGCCGGCGAGTGCACGTAGCGGCGCCTGGCCGGCAAGCGGGAAGGAATCTTCCAGCCATTCCAGCACGGTGCGCTCGCCGTCAAGCAGGTCCATCGCGTGTTGGGCGAAATAGCCGAGCTTGACGCTGGCGCCGAGCGCCACGCTGCCTGCATCCGGCTCGGCAGTGCCGGTCACCAGCTTCAGGAGCGTCGATTTGCCGGCGCCGTTGATGCCCATGATGCACCAGCGTTCCTTGCGCCGGACCATGAAGTCCAGTCCTTCATAGATGGTGCGGCTGCCGTATTTCTTGTGCACGTTCTTCAGGTTGACGACATCTTCGCCCGAACGCGGCGCCGGCTGGAATTCGAAGGCCACCGTCTGGCGGCGCTTCGGCGGCTCGACGCGCTCAATCTTTTCCAGCTTCTTGACGCGGCTCTGTACCTGCGAAGCATGGCTGGCGCGCGCCTTGAAGCGCTCGATGAACTTGATTTCCTTGGCAAGCATTGCCTGCTGGCGCTCGAACTGCGCCTGCTGCTGCTTCTCGTTCTGCGCCCGCTGCTGCTCGTAAAAACCGTAGTCGCCGGAATAGCTGTTGAGCGAACCGGCATCGATCTCGATGATCTTGGTGACGATACGGTTCATGAACTCGCGGTCGTGCGAGGTCATCAAGAGCGCGCCCTCGTAGGTCTTGAGGAACTCCTCCAGCCAGATCAGGCTTTCGAGATCCAGATGGTTGCTCGGTTCGTCGAGCAGCATGACGTCTGGACGCATCAGCAGGATGCGGCCGAGCGCCACGCGCATCTTCCAGCCGCCCGAAAGCGCGCCGACATCGCCGTCCATCATCTCCTGGCTGAAGCTCAGGCCGTCCAGAACCTCGCGGGCACGGCCTTCCAGCGCGTAGCCATCCAGCTCTTCATAGCGTGCCTGAACCTCGCCATAGCGCTCGATGATCTGATCCATCTCGTCCATGCGGTCAGGATCGGACATGGCGGCTTCCAGCTCGCGCAATTCAGCGGCGACGATGCTGACGGGGCCGGCGCCCTCCATCACCTCGGCAACCGCGCTGCGGCCGGACATTTCGCCGACATCCTGGTTGAAGTAGCCGATGGTGACGTGCTTTTCGACCGAGACCTGGCCTTCATCCGGCAGTTCTTCGCCATTGATCATGCGGAAAAGCGTCGTCTTGCCGGCGCCATTCGGGCCGACGAGACCGATCTTTTCGCCGCGATTGAGGGCGGCAGTGGCTTCGATGAAGAGGATGCGGTGGCTGTTTTGCTTGCTGATATTTTCGATACGGATCATGTCTTACGCGGGAGCTTGGGAGAATTTTGGCGCCCTTATGCCACGGGTTTGCCGCCGTGTCGCAGGTTTTCCGCGTCATCAAGCTGTGATCTTTGCAGCTGTGGCCATTCCGCACGACTGGAAATCGAGGGATGCTTCCTTATTATCCCCAAGGGGGAGGAGCCCATGGCCAATAAGATATCCAGCAAGCCAGCAAAACCGGCAGAGCCCAAGCTGCTATCCGGCGGCAATCCGCAGATCGCCAAAGGCGAGGGCGATGGCCCCGTGCAGGCCTATATCGCCGCCATGCCCGGCTGGAAAAGCAATGTCGGCAGCCACCTCGATGGATTGATCATGCGCACTGTTCCAGATGCCCACAAGGCCGTCAAATGGAACTCGCCGCTCTACGGTATGAGGGGTGACGGCTGGTTCCTCGCCATCCACTGCTTCAACAAATACATCAAGCTGGCCTTCTTCCGCGGCGCTGCTTTGCAGCCCGCACCGCCGGGAGAATCCAAGACTGCGGAAACGCGCTATTTCCACATCCATGAGAACGACCCGATCGACGACGCACAGCTCGCCGACTGGATCAGGCAGGCAAGCCTGTTGCCCGGCGAGAAAATGTAAGGAGAGAGACCATGAAGAAAGCGGCGACAACGAAAAAGGAAGCGGAACCGAAGGAAATCTCTCCCTCCGAACGCATCGATGCCAAGATCAGGGAATTGGGCGACTGGCGCGGCGAAACGCTCACCCATGTGAGGGCCATCATCCGCGAGGCCGATCCCGAGGTGGAGGAGGCGTGGAAATGGAGGGGCGTCCCGGTCTGGGAACACGCCGGCATCATCTGCACCGGCGAAACCTACAAGACCGTCGTCAAGCTGACCTTCGCCAAGGGCGCTTCCGTGGAAGATCCGTCCAACCTCTTTAACTCCAGCCTTGAGGGCAATACGCGCCGCGCGATCGATATTCACGAAGGGGAGAAAATCGACGAGGCTGCTTTGACGGCGCTGGTGCGGGCCGCGGTGGCGCTGAACACGGCGCGCAAACCGGCATCGAAGAAAGCGGGCGCCTAGTTCGGCGGACGAAAAGCGGTCTCGGGCCACAACCGGTCATTGCCGACACCGCGGAGCGTCCTATGTGAAGCCTTGCGAACTCGCTTCGATTGAAACCCGATAAGACGGAGGCTCTCTTGAAGGATTACCTTCCCTATCTGGTCGGTGCATTGGCAGGAATGCTGATCGCCATTCTCTTGTCCAGCCTGTTGACGCTGACAGGAACGCCACAGCTGATCCTTTTCGCCCTGCTGCCCGTGGTAGGCGGTGCGGTCGCCGAGCGTGTTTCCCAGCGCCGCTCCGGCAATTTCTGAGAGACCATGGGGCGGCTGAAGGAAATCGTCATCGATTGCGATGTTCCCTCCCGCGTCGCCCGCTTCTGGGCCGAAGCGCTCGATGGTTATGCGGTCTTGCCCTACGACGATGAGGAAATCGCCCGCCTTGCCGCGCTTGGCCTGACACCGGAAACCGATCCGGTGGTGATGGTCGAAGGGCCGGGAACGCGCCTCTGTTTCCATCTTCGCCAGGGAGAGCGGCCGGCTCGCAATCGCGTCCATCTGGATATCGCCACTGCAGACCGGGAAAAGGAGGTCGCGCGCCTGATGTCCTTGGGCGCGACCTTCGTGCGTGAAACGGCTGACTACACCGTGCTGAACGACCCGGAGGGCAACAATTTCTGTGTGACCTCCGAATAGTCAGCCGGCCTCAACCGAAGAAATCGCGGATAGCCGCAGCAATCTCATCCGCATGTGTTTCGAGCGCGAAGTGGCCGGTATCGAAGAATTTGATCACGGCGTCAGGAATGTCGCAGGCGAAGGCTTCTGCGCCCGGTGGCAGGAAGAAGGGATCATTCTTGCCCCAGACAGCAAGGAAGCGCGGCTTGTGGGTGCGGAAGTAATCCTGGAAGGTCGGGTAGAGCGCCACGTTGCTCTTGTAGTCGCCCATGAGATCGAGCTGCACATCTTCAGCACCCGGACGCGAGAGATAGAAATTGTCGAGCGAATAACCGTCGGGCGAAACCGTGGTCGGATCGGCAACGCCATGCGTATACTGCCAGACCGTCGTTTCCGGACCCAGAAACGCCTTCAGCACGGCCCGGTTTTCTGCGCTCGCATCCTGCCAATAGGCCTGCACCGGGTTCCATGCATCGCTGAGGCCATCGACATAGGCATTGCCATTCTGCGAAATGATGCCCGTGATCCGCTCCGGATGCTTGACCGCCAGGCGGAAACCGGTCGGCGCGCCGTAGTCGAAGACATAGACGGCGTAGCGATCGAAGCCGACGATCTCGGTGAAACGGTCGATCGTGTCCGCAATGCTGTCGAAGCTGTTGACCGCGGGATCGTCCGACTGGCCGAAGCCCGGAAGGTCAGGGGCGATGATGTGGTAGCGATCAGCCAGCAGCGGAATCAGATCGCGGAACATGTGGCCGGAGGTCGGGAAGCCATGCAGCAGCAGGAGCTTCGGAGCGCCCTGGGTACCGGCCTCGCGATAGGCGATCTTGATGTCGTCGACGGCGGTGTTACGGTAGCTGATCTTGGTCATGGTCATGTTTCCTTCAGATGAGATGGATGGCGATATGTTGGGAGATATGTCGGTCGTTCAGGCTGCGGCCACTGTCGCTGCGGCCTCGCGGATGACCTGCAGTACCGTCTCCGGTGCCGTGACCATCGGGGTGTGATCGACGGCGAAAGGCCGCTGCATCGCCTGCATACGCTCAGCCATGAAGCGCTGGTTGGCGGCCGCGATCATCCGGTCGTCCTCGGCGATCAGGAACCAGGAAGGGCGATCCTTCCAGAGCGGCCGCCCGATCGGTGCCGTGATGCAGGCAGGCGAGATCGGCCGCTGCACGGCTGCAAGCACCACTAGTTCCTCATTCGTGGCATTCTGCGCATAGGCCGCGGCAAAGGCCTCATGCGGATAATAGATCAGGCCGTTTTCATCAGGCGCAAGCTGCGGCGCCCGCGGATCGAGTCCGGTGCGATAGAAGACATCGGCAACCGTCTCTCCCTCATCGGGGACGAGAGCAGAGACATAGACCAGTGCTTTCACATTTTCATTCCGCACCCCGGCGATAACCGCTCCGGCATAGGCATGGCCTGCAAGAAGCACTGGCCCGGCCACACGGTCCAGCGCCTGCTCAAGGGCTTTAACGTCATCGGCATAGGAGGTCATCGGTAGCGGCGCTGCTGTCACCGCAAAACCCTCAGCGACAAGCGGCGCAATGACTTTGGCCCAGCCAGAGCCGTCGGCCCAGGCGCCATGGACAAGCACGATATGCATAGTCTGCTGATCAATCGACTGCGACGACATCTGCTTTCTCCTTCGTTCGGTTTGTAACCGTTTAAAGCGATATCGAACGGTTACTAGCTGAGAAGGTAACTTGTCAACAGCCTTTTGACAGGTTACATGGGAGTCAAGTTTTCAAGCAGGCTGCCTTCCAGCTATGGTCGGCGGCCGGAATAGGACTTGTCATGGATAATCACTCTCCCGCCCTGTTTCTGGGCGATGCGCTGGCACTGGATTTCCTGAATTCGGTGGCGACGCCAATCGACACGCCTGTTGATTGGATAGAGGACGGGGAGGGCCTGCTGCGCTGGCTCGAGCAGGCAAAGCTCGTCCCGCGCGAAACGCTCGAAAGCCTGCGTGCCCAGGCGTTGCCGGGCGAATTCGACAACGTCGCCGATCAGGCGAGGAATCTGCGTGAATGGTTCCGGACTTTTGTCCGCGAGCGCAAGGGAAAGCCGCTGAAGCCCAATGCCTTGGCCAAGCTGGAACCGTTGAACCGCCTGCTCGAACGCGATGAAGGTTTCGGCCGCGTCGTGGCGCGCCGGACGGATGAGGGTGAGGTTTTCGAATTCCAGCCGATGCGCAAATGGCGCTCGCCGGAAGCATTGCTGCTACCGGTCGGCGAAGCGCTCGGGCGCTTCGTCTGTACCGAGGATTTTTCGAATGTGAAGGCCTGCGAAGGACCAGTCTGCACCCTGCTGTTTGCCGACCATACCCGTGGTCATCGCCGGCGCTGGTGCAGCATGGCGATGTGCGGCAATCGCGCCAAGCAGGCCGCACACCGCGACCGGATCAGGCAGGCGTAACCTTCATTTCTTCGACAAGCCGGTCGAAGCCGATACCCGTGCCGCTCTCTCTGATATCGCCGTCTCCAGGGTCGCCGAAAACGGCCTGCTCGGTAAATGTCATCAGCGTCGCGCCGCCACGCCCGGTAAACTCGACGGTCACCAGCGAGGAGGAGATGCTCCTGCCCGCCGTCAGCATCGTATAGGCATAGACGATGCGTTCGCGCGGGTGGATTTCGAGATAATAGGCGCGCATCGCCTGTTCCGTCCCGTCGGGCATGCGCCATGTCATGCGCTCGCTCCCGCCGACTTCGAAGTCGAAATGATCTTCCATCACCTGCCAGTCGGGATGGCAGGCGGTCCAGCGCCGTTTCAGCGCATGGTCCGACCAGAAGCGGAAGGCATGTGCCACGCTGCCGGGCAGATCGCGTTCGATGACGAAGGTGCGGTGATTGACGCTGACACCCATCAGTGATCCTTTTCCTCAGGAGTTTCCGCCATCAAGAGGGCGAGGCGATCGAAGGCGGCATGCATCTCGGCCTGACGCTGCTCGATCCACCGGTTGATGGCGCCAAATGCCTGCTGCTGCATGCGATAGGTGCGCACCCGCCCCACCTTTTCCGAGGTGACAATACCGCTTTCTTCCAGAATGCGCAGGTGTTTCAGCACGGCCGGCAGGCCGACATCGGCAGGTTCCGCCAGTTCCGTGACGGAGGCTGGCCCCCTGGCAAGCTGCTCTACGAAGCCACGGCGATAGGGATCGGCCAGCGCCTGAAACATCCGGTCGAATTCGGCTGGCGCCAGTTCTGCCATCATATGCCTCAAGATGTCCCGGCCTCAAGATGTCGCGGCTTCAAGATAACGCGCTGGCATCGCCTCCCGATAGGGAAACATCGAGAAATAGGGCTGCGCTTCGGCCAGCACGCGTTTGACGGAAGCACGTTGTAACAGACGCTCCAGATAGGAGGAAAGCGCCTGCTGCTGAGCGGTGAACGGATGCACTATGGAAGCAAAGAACAGCCCCGGCAGAGCCGCGCAATCGGCCATGGTGAAATCATCACCCGTTGCCCAGAGCCTTCCCTGCATATGCGTCTCGATCATCTTATAGGCCTGATCAAGCATCCCTCTCGCCTCAGTGACGCCATGCGGATCATGGGCGTCCGCAGGCCGGATTCTGTCGGTGACGATCTTCTGCATCGGCACGCTGACATAGAGATCGTAGAACCGGTCCCAGAGCCGCACCTGCAGCAGTGCTTCCGGGTCATTGGGCAGCATCCGCACCGGCCCCGGATAATGGGCCTGCAGGTATTCGATGATGATGCTCGTCTCCGGGACCGTACGCCCGGTCGCCTCATCATGCAGGATCGGAATCTTGCCGACCGGCCATTTGTCGAGCAGGGCCGCGGCCGAGTCCGGATCGGCAAAATTGACGATCCGGCTGTCGAACGCGGTCTCGTTCTCATACAGCGCGATCAGCACCTTGTGACAGAAGGAGGCCAGCGGATGCAGATAAAGGGTCAGCGTCATACGGCACCTATAGTTTCCAATTTCGGAAACTATATCTCGGTCGCTATTGTCACACAAGATACTTTCCAAAACTGGAAAGTTTCTGTGGGCCTATGCGTATGCCACCCATCCCCTGAAGCTGAAGGCGGCGTAGAATAGGCTGACATCCGAAAAGCCTGCCATACGCAACATGGCCTCCTCATCATCAGGAGCGAGGATATGCAGCCTCTCGCGCATGGCCGTGCGCGCATTCTCCTGCCGGGAAGGGTCTCCTCCGTCAGGAGCGCCATAGGCGATATGGCGATCGATCCACATCGACCGCTCCGGCTCGTCCTGTGGGAAACTCATATGCGCAACAACAAACGGCGCACCGGCTTTCAGTCGGCGGCGAATTTGCTGAAGTATTTCAGGCCGTTGCTCGACGGGGATGTGGTGGAAGGTCAGCAGGCAGACGGCGGCATCGAAGGGGCCTTCGGGCGCGCTATCGATGCCGCCCTGGTGAAAACCGATGCGACTGCCGTGTTCTCCGGCAACCTGCCGCGCCAGTTGCAGCATGTCGGCAGAGGGATCGACGCCATCAAAAGTCCAGCCCTCATGCGCCTCGGCAAAAGCCTTGAGCTCCAGTCCGCCGCCGGCGCCGAGCACGAGCACGCGGCCATTGTCAGGCGTCCGCTCCGCCATCAGCATCGTCGCCATCCGGTGCAGGCTTGATAAGCCGGGAACCTGCCGCGGCGGCCCTTCGAGATAGGATTTGACGGCATCGCCGGTAAAGGCAGATGCCGTCTTGTGAGGTGTGGGCAGGCTAGGGTAATTGTGATCTCGCATCATGTAACTTTAATTATTACAGGATGCGAGAGCTGTCAATTTTCGACCTATTTTGCGAACTTGCGTGCCCCGGCTACGCAGAGAATGACAGCGACGGTCACCGCAAGCATGGACCAGCTCACGGTTTCGCGCAGCAGCGTCGCGGCAAGCGCCAGGCCAAAGAAAGGCTGAAGCAACTGCAGCTGTCCGACGGCAGCAATGCCGCCCTGTGCAAGCCCGCGATACCAGAAGATGAAGCCGATCAGCATGCTGAAGAGTGAGACATAGGCAAGGCCCAGCATGGCCGGCGTCTGGATCTCGGCAAAGCTCGGCGGCCTGTAGAGGATGGCGGCGACGATCATGACCGGCAACGACACCACCAGCGCCCAGGAGATCACCTGCCAGCCGCCGAGCCGGCGCGAAAGCCGAGCACCCTCGGCATAGCCAAGCCCGCAGACGATGACTGCGGCCAGCATCAGCGCATCGCCAACAGGCGAGGCGGTCAGCCCCTGCGCCAGCGCAAAGCCCGCTACCAATGCGCTGCCGAGCAGCGAGAAGAGCCAGAAGGCCGGCTTCGGCCTTTCGCCGCCCCTGATGACCCCGAAGATCGCGGTCGCCAGCGGCAGTAGGCCAATGAAGACGATGGAATGCGCCGAGGTCACATGCTGCAGCGCCAGCGCCGTCAGCAGCGGGAAGCCAACGACGACGCCGAGCGCTATGACGACGAGCGAGATGAGATCCTGCCGCGAAGGCCGTTTCTCACGGAAGACGATCAGCAGGCAAAGCGCAAGGATGCCGGCAATCGCCGCTCGCGCCACCGTCAGGAACACCGGATCGAGCTGCATGACGGCCACGCGCGTGGCCGGCAGCGATCCGCTGAAGATCAGCACGCCGATAAAACCATTGATCCATCCGGTCGCTGTGCGATCCATGTAGGCACTCCTTTGTTTGCCCCATGCTTATCCGCCGTTCGCACTGGCGCTGCCAGCCACAGTTCGATACAGTTTATCGAAACTGTTATGGTTAGGGAACCAGTACGGATGGACGAGCAGATACAAGCAGGCAGCCGGGTTGGCATGGTGATGGCGACGATCCGCCAGCGCATTGCCGGCCGCAGCCTCACGCCCGGCGCCAAGCTGCCCTCGATCCGCAGCCTGTCGGGAACCTTGAAAGTCTCGGCCTCGACGGTGGTGGATGCCTATGAGCGGCTGGTCGCCGAAGGCGCGATCCTCTCGCGCCCCGGTTCCGGCTTTTATGTCGCCAGCCAGACGGCTCCGCTCTCGCTTGCTGATATCGGCCCTAAGCTCGACCGTGCCGTCGATCCCTTCTGGGTAT
Source organism: Rhizobium sp. CF142 (assembly GCF_000281145.1). Taxonomy (NCBI): domain Bacteria; kingdom Pseudomonadati; phylum Pseudomonadota; class Alphaproteobacteria; order Hyphomicrobiales; family Rhizobiaceae; genus Rhizobium; species Rhizobium sp. CF142. The sequence goes on from NZ_AJWE01000099.1 coordinate 68,882, forward strand.
CGCGGCAATCGCTGGAGGCGCGGGAAACCGATCTCAAGCCCGGCTGCGGCTGGCTGCCGCCCGCATGGCTTCCGGAAGAGGCGATCCGCCGAACCCTTCGATCCCTGTCGCGCGCCGATGCAGCAAGCCTATCCGATTACGGCGCGCCTCTTGGACTCAAGCCACTGCGCCAGCTGATTGCACGCCGCGCGGCGGAGCGCGGCATCGAGGCGTCGCCGGACCAGGTCATGCTGACGGAATCCGGCACACAGGCGATCGATTTCCTTTGCCGTTTTCTCATCGAGCCGGGCGATACCGTGCTGGTCGACGATCCCTGTTATTTCAACTTCCATGCGCTGCTCCGAGCCCATCGCGCCAAGGTCGTCAGCGTTCCCTACACGCCCTCAGGTCCCGATATCGAGCTCTTCGCCGCAGCGCTTACCGAGCACCGGCCGCGCCTCTACATCACCAATTCGGCGATCCACAATCCGACCGGCGCCACGCTGTCGCCTGTTACCGCGCATCGGCTCCTGAAGCTTGCCGAACAGCATGGCCTCACCATCATCGAGGACGATATTTTCGCCGATTTCGAACTGACGCCGGCTCCGCGCCTTGCCGCCTTCGACGGCCTCGATCGCGTCATCCATATCGGCAGCTTTTCGAAAACGCTCTCAGCCGCCGCGCGCTGCGGCTTCATCGCGGCGCGGCCGGAATGGATCGAAGGCCTGATCGACCTCAAGATTGCCACCTCCTTCGGCGGCGCTCGGCTGAATGCCGAACTGGTGCTTGGTGTGCTCAGCGACGGCAGTTACCGCAAACATGCCGACGGCCTGCGCAGCCGTCTTGCCAAGGCGATGTTCGAAGTGACGGCCTGGCTGAAGCCTCTGGGGATTCGCCCCTGGCTGGAGCCGCAGGCCGGCATGTTCCTCTGGTGCCACCTGCCGGATGGTCTGGATGCTGCGGCAGTGGCGCGTGCCGCGCTCGCCCAGAATGTCGTGCTCGCGCCGGGCAACGCCTTCAGCCTGTCGCAATCGGCCACCGGCTTCATGCGCTTCAACGTCTCCCAGACATTGGACAACAGGGTGTTTGACGTGCTTCGGGATGCGCTCCGGCAGGCATCAATTAGTCCGCCTGCCACTCCATGAAGGCTTTGCCGATCACCTTGCCATCCTCTTCCCGCCGCAGCCGGCAGAGGGCTTGCCGCCGATCGGGAGAAAGCGCCATCAACTCCACCCGCACGGCTTCGCCCGCCCGGATATTGCCGGAAAAGAAGATCTCACGCCGAGACACCTGCGAAAGCTCGGGAAACCAACGCCCGAAGGCGCGGTCGGCCAGCGCCTGGAATTCGGCGAAGTAGAAGAGCCCGGCGCCGTTGAACTCCTGCGACGCATCCGGCTCGAAGCGAAAGCCGCGCAGTGCCTTGGCCGGGTTGGCAGGCAGGCCGAAATGCGCCTCCAGCGTGCCGGCGCGCAGCAATGCTGCCGTCCTTGCCAGCGCATTGTCCTCCGCAGTCGCCGCCAGTCCGGGCAAGGGAACTCGGGCGATCGAATAATTGTCGCCCTCCCGCATCCGGCAGACGAATGTGGAAATAAGCTCCACCTCGCCGATCAGGTTGCCACGCACGAAAAGCCGGTGGCGGGTTGAAACCTGGGTGCGCGAGATGGGCGACAGTGTCGAGCGTATCGTCAAAACGTCATTGGCGCGAACCGCGCCGAAATTCGCATCCTCCAGCGACGTCGCGCAGATCGCCGCATAGGCCTCGCCGCCATCAGGCGTGCGGAAATCGGCATTCTCCATCCCGAGATGGCGCGCGAGCATCAGCCAGTGGCGATGCCCGAGATCCTTCATCACCCAAGTTTCCGAGAGGCCCGTGGGCGTCAGGTGCGGCATGCCGATGAGCATGTGGGGCGCAAGCGCTTGCTCCATCAACTCGCGCGCAGAAGGCTCTGGTGGATGAAAATCGAGGATCGCGACATTCATGTTCAAGCGCTTGCCGCCTGTTTCAGGGCTGGCCGGGCAGCCGCCTCCAGATGGCCGGTGAGGTGGTTCACCACATGCTCGGCATCCTTGCCGACGGCCAGGAACCGGCCGGAACCCCAGGTCCAGAGCCAGGGCAGGCCGAGAACATAGACGCCGTCGATGCCAGTCACGCCGCGCCGCTGCACCGGATAGCCGGTGCCGTCGAAGATCGGCAGGCCGACATAGGACCAGTCGGGCGAAAAGCCGGTTGCCCAGATCACCGACGTGACACCCTCCGCCTTGAGGTTAAGTTCCGCCGGCTCGCTTTCCGGCTCCCAGAGCGGCGCGTAGACGCTGGCCGGCGGCGCATCTATACCCTTTTCGTCAATATGCCGGTCGATCAGCGCATTGATGCCGTTATAGACGCGGTCGGCATTGTCGAGATTGGCCTTCAGATTCGGCTCGAACAGCATCCGCCCACTCGAAACACTCTCCATGCGCCCATAAAGCGACATGCCCTCCAGCGCGAATTTGCGCAGATCGATATCGCGCCCGCCGTCGCGGCCGGTCAGATAGTGGTTGGTGTCGTGCTTCTTCTTGGTCATGCCGTCATGTTCGACAGTGATGTCGTATTGGCCGACATCGGCGAGCCAGTCGACCACATCGCGGCCGCGATAGAAACGGGCGCAGCGTGGTGCATTGCCGGTGACCATATGCACCTTGCGGCCGGCAAGATGCAGGTCCTCGGCGATCTGGCAACCGGACTGGCCGGAGCCGACGACGACGACGGCGCCCTCGGGCAGCTGGCCGGGATTGCGATAGTCAGCGGTATGGATCTGCAGGATATCATCCGGCAGGCGTTCGGCGGCGCGTGGGATCGCCGGCGCGCTGTAGAGGCTGGTGGCGATAATGACGCTGTCGGCGGTAAGCGATCCCGCCGAAGTCGAGAGCCTGAAGAGATCGCCGGCCTTTTCCAGCGAGGTGACCGTCGTGCCTTCCAGCACGGGCGCGTTCACCTTTTTCACGAAACGATCGACATAGGCGAGGATCTCATCTTTCACCATGAAACCATGCGGATCATCGCCATCATAGGGGTGGTCGGGCAGCTGGCACTGCCAGTTCGGCGTCACCAGGCAGAAGGCGTCCCAGCGCTCGTTCTTCCATTTATGCGCCACGGTCTTCTTCTCGAAGACGACGTGGTCGATGCCGTATTTTCCAAGATAGTGGCTGGCCGAAAGCCCGGCCTGACCGCCGCCGATGACGACGGCGCTGTAATGCGGCTTGAGGGAAAAGGTCATGGGTCGGGTTCCTTTCAGAGAATGAAATTTTCGCAGCGCACGCGGGCATCGACGTCGGCAAGAAAGAGGGAGCCCGCCTCCTCGATGCGGGCGAGCTGGCCGCGGGCGAGCGAACACGGATAGCCGTATTTCGCCTCCACCCGGTCGCTGGCGATGGTCAGCGCCTTGCGGCTGCGGTCAAGGAAATCGCGGATCGGATAGGTCTGGCCTTCCTCGAAGAAATCCCGGATGACGAGCGAGGGCGAATAACAGGTCTCCTCGCGGCCATCCGGCCAGGCGATGACGAAACGCATTTCAGGCATGGGCAGGCTCCTTCAATGTTTCGTAGGCTTGGAGATGCGCGGCAGCCGTACGCTGCCAGCCGTGATGGGCGGCAAGCTTCAGCCCGTGCGGGATAAGCCCGGCGCGCACCGGCGGCATGAGCGAAATCGCCATGGCCTCGGCGATAGAGGCGGCATTGTGCGGATCGCACCAGACGACGTCTTCAGGGCCGAGATATTCGGTAAAGGGCGCGATCGAGGAGACGACAACGGGAACGCCGCTCGCCATCGCCTCCAGCACCACGAGGCCGAAACCTTCCTTGACCGAGGCGAAGACCAGCGTATCGGCGAGCCGGTAAAGCGCCGGCATGTCCTCGTCGGCAACCGTGCCGAGGATATGGACGGCAGCCGCATGTTCGCCGAGCGAGGCAAGCACGGCGCGGAACTCGCCCTGATAGCCGCGATGATCGAGCAGCGAAGCACCGCCGGCGATGACGAATTGCGCATCCGGGCGGATGGCGCGCACTTGGCCGAAGGCTTCCAGCATGGCGATCGTATTCTTGCGCGCCTCGATACCGCCGACAGCGAGGAAAACAGGGCCATCCGGCAAGGCGAGTTTGCTGCGCAGCGCAGTGCCGTCGGCGGTGGGAGAGAAGCGCTTGGTGTCGACGCCATTGCCGACGACGGTGGAGCTGATGCCGCGTGTTTCCTTGAGCGTCTTGCACCACATCGAACTGACGGTGAAGAACAAGTCGGCCCGGTCGATGGATCGGTCCTGCAGCTCCATCAGCCTGATGTCGGTGAACTGGTCGATATGGTGGACGGTGCGGACGAAGCGAGGGATGAGCCCGCGCTCCTTCAAGGTCGCCAGCGCATTGCCGGAAATGCCGTCATGGGCGTGGTAGATATCGAAACCGCGAGCCGCAGGGTTTTCGAAATAGCGGATATAATCGGTGATCCGCTGCTCGACCATTGCGGTCATCTCGGCGGCTCCCCCTTTTCCCCGGCGGGGGTCCGAAGGACGGGTTGAGACCAGTGGCTCAACCCCGGTCAATGCCCGCAGGGCAGATGAGGGGGAGGAGCGAAGCGACGCCTCGAGCGGCAGGCGAGAGGCAGACTCCGCATCCGCGGCCCCCTCATCCGACCCTTCGGGCCACCTTCTCCCCGCCGGGGAGAAGGGAGAAACCTGCGTAGCCGGCACTAGCACTGCACCACAGGCCGGCGTACGAAAAAATCCCGTCCCCTTCGCATCCGGCGCATGCAGCACGACCTCATGGCCGAGGTCCGTCAGCGCCTCCGAAAGCTGCATGGCGTGCACCACGCCGCCGCGCGGGTTGGTGGAGTGAGAAAGCATGGCGATGCGCAGCGGCCGGTTCATGCAGCATCCTCCTGCCGGCCGAGCTGCAGCAGCGGCGTCTCGGCATAATCGCGGATCACAATACGATCGGTGCCATCAGATATCGCCACTTCGCTGCCAGCTTTGACATTGGCGATCACGGCCGCGCTGATATTGCGGGCGGCAAAACGCAGGATCAACTCATCGGCCTTTTCGGGCGTGGTGGAGATCAGGTAGCCGAAGCTTGGGAACGTCGCGAACCAGCGCTCGAGCGCCACGCCATCCGGCAGCGGGATTGCCGAGATATCGATATCGATGCCGACCCCGGAACATTCCGCCAACATGATCGCCGTGCCGATGATGCCGCCCTGGCTGATATCCTTGGCGGCGAGTGCGAGTCCGGCTTCGGCAATGTTGGGCAAGATCTCCAGATCGCCGCGCAGCCGGGCAGACGGGGCATCTGTTGCCGCTTCCCAATTGTTGAAAGGTTCACGGTAGCGGCCGCGATGATCGATCGCCGCGATCAGCACATCCCCCGCTTGGGCATCGAAGCTGGTCAGCAGCTTCTTCGCCTTGCCGAGAATGGCGACCGAGAGCTGACCGCGATCGGTGCGGGTATTCGTATGGCCGCCGACGATTGGCACCCCGAACGTTCTCGCCGCCGCCCGCATACCTTCGAGCACCGGTGCGGCACCCGCCTCGCCATTCGCCCAGACGGCATCGACGACGGCGACGGGCCGGCCACCCATGGCGGCGACATCGGAAATATTGACCATCACCCCGCACCAGCCGGCAAACCAGGGATCGGCGGCGACGAACTCGTTGATGAAGCCCTCGATGGCAAAAAGCAGGTAGCCGTCGCCATCGGGCAGCGCCGCACAATCGTCACCCACCGCTACCGGTTGGCCGGCGAGGCCGAGGCTGGCGGCAACCGTGCCGATATCCGCCTTGGCGGCGATGCCGGAGGAGGCGGAAAGCTTGGCTGCCAGCGCCTTGATGTCGATCCTGTCGCCCATCACGCTGCCTTCCTGGCGAGCGCCACCAGCCCGGTTTCCGGCGTCGGGCAGGGCGGGTACCAGGCAAGATCCGCCTTCATTCTGAGATGCGGCTTGCCGTAGACCTCGAATTCCTCGATCACATCCCAATGCAGTCGCCGGAACAGCAACCCGTTCTGCACCTGCACATTGGCGAGAAACGTGTGGCAGCCCATCGCATTGGCGGAGGAGACGGCAAGCCGGATCAGCGTTGCGCCAAGCGCGCCGATCTTGCGGAAATCCTCGTGTACCGCCAGCCGCGAACCCCACCAGAGACCGGGCTCTTCCTGATGAATGCGCACCGTGCCGACCAGCCTGTCGGCGGCGACACCCATCATCGACAGCGCCACGATCGGGATGGCGTGATCGTCAGTCGCATCGCGGTCGTCGCTCGCGAAGATCTTCTGCTCCTCGCAGAAGACGGCGCGGCGCAGCGCATGCGCTTCCTGCCGTTCCCAGTCCGAGGTCGAAAACTTCACCTGGAATTCGCTGGCGCGGTAAGGCGCAAAAGGCTCAAGCATCATTTGGTCAGCATCCTTTCATAGGAGGAAAGGGCAGAGCAGGCGCCGCATTTGCCGCAGCCGGCCTTGATGTCGACTGCCTTCAGGCCACTATCGACCAGCATCTTGGAGAGCGGACCGAGAATCGAATGCATGAAATCCGGCTTCGGCGCCGAATGGCTTTCGAGCGGCGTTCCCGAGATCGGCACGAAGGGCACGACGAAAGGATAGACGCCGATGGCAACAAGCTTTTCGCAGATATCGAGGATCGCCTCGCGCGTATCGCCGAGGCCGGCAAGAATATAGGTCGAGACCTGGCCGCGTCCGAAGACCTCGACGGCCGCCGTGAAGGAGGTCATGTATTTTGAAATCGGCACCTGCGCCTTGCCGGGCATGATGCGTTCGCGCAGTGCCGGCGTGACGACTTCGAGATGCATGCCGAGAGCATCGACCCCGGCTTCCTTCATGATCGAGAACCAGATGTCGTCTTCCGGCGGTTCGCACTGCGCCTGGATCGGCAGGTCGACGGCCGCCTTGATGGCGCGGGCGCTGTCGGCAAGGATCGATGCGCCGCGATCCGGCCCCCTCGGCGTGCCCGTCGTCATCACCATATGCTTGACGCCGTCGAGCTCGACGGCAGCCTTGGCGACTTCCGCCAGTTGTTCCGGCGTCTTGTGGGCGACGGTGCGGCCGGCCGCCAGCGACTGGCCGATGGCGCAGAACTGACAGGTCTTGGTGCGGCTCTGATAGCGGATGCAGGTCTGCAGCACCGTGGTCGCCAGCACGTCGCGGCCATGCAGAACGGCGATCTGCGAATAGGGAATGCCATCGGCCGTGCTGCGCTCGTAGAAACGCGGGCGCAGCGGGAAGGACACTTCGCCGAGCACGCGCCCATCGCGGCTGATACGGCTCTTGCCCGCCTCATCGGGTTGATCGACCAGATAGGGGCTCTCGAAGGCCGGTGCGGTATGAACCGGTACCATCACGGTCATGCCGTCGATGGTCAGCGCCTTGTGGTCGGACGGGCCGGCGCCGCCGCGGCGGCTCTCATGGCCGGCCTTGGGATCAACGAGCCTGGCTCCGAAGGACTGCAACTCGTTGATCAGAGTCTCGGTCGGCAGAAACGTCGTATTGTCCATCGGTGTTGCTCCCTGTGTCTGTTTGGAAGGAATGTGCGGAGCCGACCATCGGTTGGGTGGCGCGGCCGTCCATGACGAGATGCAGCAGTTCCGGGCGGGCGTAGTGGCCGACCGAATCCATCATCCGCTTGCGCTTGGTGATCAGGCTCATGTCGAGATCGGCGATCAGGATGCCTTCGCCCTCGGTGATCGGTGGCGCCAGGTGCTTGCCCTCGGGCGAAATGATCGCCGTCATGCAGCCGCCGCGCAGTGCCTTCTGCAGGCCTTGATCGGGGGTAATGGAATTGATCTGCTCTTCGGTCAGCCATCCCGTGGCATTGACGACGAAGCAGCCGCTTTCGAGCGCATGGTGGCGGATCGTCACCTCCATCTGCTCGGCAAAGATCGGCCCGACCATCGAGCCCGGAAACTGGGCGATGTGGATTTCCTCGTGCTGGGCCATCAGCGCATAGCGGGCGAGGGGATTGTAATGCTCCCAGCAGGCAAGGGCGCCGAGCCGCCCGATACTGCTATCGACGACCGTGAGGCCGGAGGCATCGCCCTGGCCCCAGATCATCCGCTCATGGTAGGTCGGCGTGATCTTGCGGCGCTTGAGGATGAGCCTGCCATCGGCATCGAAGAGCAGTTGGGTATTATAGAGTGAGCCGTGATCGCGCTCGTTGACGCCGAGTGCCACGACGATGCCATGTTCGCGGGCAGCCGCCGCAACCGCATCGGTTGCCGCACTCGGAACGGTGACTGCTTCTTCATAAAGGCGCAGATGCTCGCGGCCCGATAGAACCGGCGGCAGCACGAATGAGAAATAGGGGTACCAGGGAACGAAGGTCTCCGGAAAGACGATGATCTCGGCACCCTTGGTAGCGGCTTCGGCAATTGTCTCCAGCACGCGCGCCAGCGTCTTTTCGCGCGAGGTCAGATCCGGCGCGATCTGCGCGGCTGCGGCCCGGACGGTCATTTTCTTTTCCATGGCGAAATCCTTCTGATGGTGTGAGGGAGGCGGAGGAGGGGAACTCCGCCTCCCGAACGCGGCTGATGACAGCGTTCCCGCCGGGTCAGAGCGTCCAGGTATCGAGGATGAAGGCGCCGTCGCGGCGGTGGATCAAGATCAGGTCCAGCACATCGAGTGGACTGATCGGGCGGATGCCGGGGATTAAGGCTTGTTCACCATGGCCATAGAGTGCCTGCAGCGCGAAGCGGCAGGCATAGACCTTGCCGCCTTCTTCCAGGAATCCTTTGATCTGATTGTTGAAGTTCAGATGGCCGGGAAAGGCTTCCGCGCCGAGTTTGGGAAAGCCGCGCTGCACGCCGAGCGTGACACCGGGGCCATAGAGAAGCACGGAGGTTTCGAAGCCCTTGCGCTTCAGGCGCTTGGCCTGCAGCAGGTTCACAAGGCCGATCGACCCTTCGAAGGCGACGGTGTGAAAGGTGATGAGGGCTTTGTCACCCTCCTTGGCCTGGACGTCTTCAAAGACCTTCTCCTCGTAATCGACGAAGAAGTCTCCATCTGCGTGGGCCGGTGCGGTAACTGCGGGCATGAATGGCTCCTGTGTTTGAAATCAGGCCCCTCTCGCGGGGTACAGCCATTGAATTGCAAGCATCGTGCCAAATTGACTTTGCACAAATAGCGGTCAATTCATGCCAGAAAACATTCAATTATACATTCAATTTTGGGGAGGAGTGAATTTCGCGCCGAATGGGCAGGCATTTACGTGCAAAAAATGAATGCAGAAGAGATCGAAATGAATGCAGTCAAAATGCCATCAATATATTGATGCTATGCGCGATGCCGATTATATCATGCTTGCATGCGGCATTCAGTCGTCTGGCGCACGTAGGCGCGACGCTGTTTTTGCGTGACAGACGAAATGTGCAACAATATACGGTCAATGTCGACGGGAATCCCCCTCTGCGTCGATCACGAATTGCGGAACATGAAATGAAAGACTGGCATCCCGATCTCAGCCGCTCCTCCAGCCCCCGCTACATGGCAATTGCCGATCTGATCGAGATGGATCTGAGAAGCGGTGTGCTGGCGGTGGACCTCCTCTATC